>JANYCH010000283.1 GCA_025360395.1 Cytophagales bacterium
GACGGTTCTATTGGATGGACCTCCTCACGTGCTATTCCTATTATTAATAAAAATGGAGAAATTGAAAAGTGGTTTGGGGCTGCTTCAGATATTACCGAAAGAAAAATCGCTGAGGAAAATCTTAATGAAAAGAACAATGAACTGTTAAGGATAAATTCTGACCTTGATAATTTCATATACACTGCTTCCCATGATCTAAAAGCACCTGTAAGCAATGTAGAAGGTCTCATTTTATCCCTTGCATCAAACTTTGAACTGGAGGATAAAGCTGTTGATGAAGATACTCAACTGCATCTGGAAATGATGCAGATTTCTATTTCTAAATTTAAAAATACAATAAATGAACTGACAGAAATATCCAAGGTTCAAAAATTACATAAGGAAGATATAGAAGAAGTAAATGTGAGCGAAATTTTTGACGACGTTAAGTTCAGTATCCTGAATAAAATCAATGAAATAGATGCAAATATAACTGCAGACCTTTGTTCTGTACCGATCTTACGATATTCAAGAAAAAACCTGAGAAGCATTATTTACAATCTGCTTTCCAATGCTTTAAAATATACGGATACCAGCAGAAAAGCTCAGATCGGGATTGAATTAAAAGATTCAGGTGATTGGTATGTAATGAAAATATCAGATAATGGTTTAGGCATAGATTTTAATGACCAAAAAAAGATCTTTTCTATGTACAAGCGATTTCATAACCACGTGGAGGGTAGTGGAATAGGACTATATATTGTAAAGAAAATAGTAGATAATGCAGGAGGTATTATTGAGGTTAACAGTGAGATAGGTAAAGGGTCAACATTTATAATTTATTTTAAAAAGTAAAATTATAAATCAACCTGGCTCTTTACTGTCTGTTTAAATTTTTCAGACAACTTAAACAAAATTAAAAGCCATTAAGATTGCCTTGGTCTATTTATGTTAATAGCTATTTGCCGTGAATAAAAACAAGCTTTTTTTCTGCTTCAAAAAATGGCTCATTAAAATAATCTGTTAGAGAAATCACTTCCTTCTTCTTATTCACCAAACCCAGTTCCTCACTCAAAGCGCCTCCTTTCAGGAAAAGAAATCCATTGGGGACATCGTTCCTGTTTTTAGTGGAAAGATTGGCTTCATTCCAACGGATCAGTTCAGCTGCCGGCGCCACTGCCCTGCTGGTAATAAAATCAAACTTCTCAGTAAGAGTTTCGCACCTTAAGCATTCAGCTTTTACATTTTCCAAACCCAGTTGCTGCACAATGTCTACCACAACAGATATTTTCTTGGCAATGGAATCAACCAGGTGAAATTGTACTTCAGGAAAAAAGATGGCCAGAGGAATTCCGGGAAATCCTCCACCAGTACCAATGTCCAGGATCCTGGTTCCTTTTTTAAACTTTACAAACTTGGCTATGGCAAGCGAATGCAAAAAATGTTTCTCATAAAATGTATCAATATCCTTCCTTGAAATAACATTGATCTTCTCGTTCCATTCCTTATAAAGCGTGTAAGATTTAAGCACTTTTTCCTTTCTTTCATCTGAAAGAATTTCAGGAAAATAGTGAAATATGATATCTGCGCCGTTAGACAGTGGAGGGAATTTTACTTGTATGAGATAAATGAAAAAACCAAGAGCCGATTGAGCTTATAAAAGTATATCAGATAACGTCCCTTTTACCCTTTACAAGGTCGTATAAAAGTTCTCTCGCCCTATGAAGCTGAGCTTTAACTGTTCCCAGCGGAGCATCTATTTCGCCGGCAATTTCTTCATAAGACAATTCTTCAAAATAGCGGAGCCTTACAAGCACCTGATATTTCAAAGGCAATTTTGTGACAATGGCCCTTACCAGGTTTATTTTCTGGTCGCGGATCGCGGCTTCCTGAGGGTTTAAATCTTTGTCCTTAATATCCATCCGCATTTCGTCACCACCATCATCGTGGAAGGTTGTATCTATGCTGGTAGTGTTTAATTTCTTTTTACGAATAAAATCGATGCAGTTGTTTGTCGCAATACGAAACAACCATGTGCTAAAAGTAAAGTCTGGATTGAATTTTGGAAGGTTTTTAAATGCTTTCGAGAAAGCTTCAATGGTTAAATCTTCAGCATCTTCTTGGTTGCGGACCATTTTCAAAACCAGGTGATATACGGGCCTCCTGTAACGGCGAAGAAGTTCAGCATACGCTTTCTGATCTTCGTTTTTGGCCCTTTCTACTAAAGCAAAATCTTTCTTGGCCTTCTCTGAAAATTCTTTTTCTACTTCCATTTAATTTTCTTCGCTTTTAGGCCAATTAATCCAAATGAAATAACTGACAAACAATATGTTAATTCTAATCCTGGAACCAGGTACCACTCAACTTTTGCAGCTAGTTTTTTAAACAACATGCTTGCAATAATCCAAAAAAGTAGTAAACGGACAAAGAATATTACTGACGAATATAAGCCGAATTCCTGAGAAAACAGCAAGCAAAAAAACAAAATATAGCTAAACAAATGGGCAGTATGAAATAAGCCAAGTAAGAATGAAGTCCTTTTAGTATAAAATTTGCTTACAGAATAATGCCTTTTTTTCTGCTCGAACCAATCTGTGAACTTTGTTTTAGGCGTAGAATAAGTAAACGATTCGGGTGAGATGCAAATTGCAGTATTTTGAGATGTGGCAACCTTTTGGATAAACAAGTCGTCGTCACCTCCTTTAATATTGTAAAAAGGATGAAAACCCTTTTGCTCCAGAAAGAGATGTTTGGCATAACCTAAGTTTCTTCCTACTCCCATGTAGGGGATTTTGGAAAGGGCAAAGGACAGGTAATTAGCGGCAGTGAGACCTGTTTCGAACTGGATCATTTTGTTCAAAAAGGTTTTTTCGGCCCGGTAAGGAGAAATGCCTAACAGTACCTCTTTTTTTTCTGCAAAATGAGTGGCCATTTCAAAGAGCCAGTACTCTGAAGCGGGCATACAATCTGCGTCAATAAATAACAAATGATTGTATTTAGCCGCCTTTATAGCCAGGGTAATAGCAAACTTCTTAGCGCTGGCAGTTTCAGGAGTTTGATCTACATGCAAAAATTTCAGTTTGGGATCCAGTTTCGAATAAGCAAGGTAAAACTCATATGTTTCATCGTAAGACCTGTCATCTACCAAAACCACTTCAAATTCGCCATATTCCTGTTTTAACAAATAAGGGATCAGCCTTTGAAGATTTTCATATTCATTATTGGCTACAACAATAATACTAACTGGTTTCTTTTCGCCGGTACGGCCTTTGTCCTTGAACAGCAGGACTTTTAAATGAAAAAATAAATGATAAAATATCAGGATGGCTATGCAAATACAAAAGAGGACAAAAGTAGCCATGAATTTATTTAAGAATGACCATTAAAATGTTGTAAAATCCTGTTTTAATAAATAAAAAGTGGAGGCGCAAAAATTATTTACGCCTCCACCGGAATAACAGATCCTTATTTAGCTGGCTCGATGCTCAACAATTCCACATCGAAAATAAGTGCCTGACTTGGTCCAATGCTTGGTGGTCCAAATTCGCCATAAGCAAGGTCCGAAGGAATGAAAAGCTTCCATTTTGAGCCAACAGGCATCAATTGAAGGGCTTCTGTCCAGCCTTTGATAACCTGGTTTACACCAAATGTCACAGGCTCTCCCCTATCTACCGAGCTGTCAAATACTTTACCATCTATCAAGGTTCCATGATAGTGTGTTTTAACCTGGTCTGTCGGGCCTGGTTTAGGCCCCGTTCCCTCTTTGATGATCTTGTATTGTAAACCACTTGGAAGTGTTACAACTCCTTCCTTTTTCTTGTTTTCTTCAAGGAACTTCTGGCTTGCCATTTTGTTGATTTCGCCGTCTTTGCTTTTTTCAGCATTGGCTTTCGCCTGCATTTCCTGCTGGAACTGCATTAACACATTCTGTATTGTGGCTTCGTCCAGAGAAAGAGGCTGTCCGGTCAAAACATCCTTGGTAGCCCTTTGAAAAGTGGCTGAGTTTACTGCAATATTCTGTTGTTTCAGATTGCTGGCCATTGCAAAACCAATAGCATAGCTTAAGCTATCCTTTTTGGTAAGTATTTTAAGTTTCGCTGGAGCAGCAGTAGCAGATGCCGGTTCTTTTTTTGCTGAAGTTGCCGCTTTATTTTGGGCAACCAAAACAGTTGAACTTAAAGCTATTGCAGGAATAAGGGTTAAAAATGCTTTTTTCATTATTTTTTAGGTTTAATTACTTTTATTAATTCAACATCAAATGTAAGTACAGAATTTGCTCCAAAACGCGGAGTTGCCTGGTCGCCATAAGCCAACCCTGAAGGTATGATAAGGATAGATTTAGATCCTTGCTTCATTTGAGCAATTCCTTCCTGCCATCCCTGGATAATAGGTGTAACACCCAAAACAAAATCAAATGTAGAACCCATTCCACCATCTTCTTTTCTGGAAGAATCGAATACTTTTCCATCTAAAGTACGGCCAGTATAATGTACTTTAACAGAATCGCCGACAACTGGCAATACACCTGTTCCCAGTTTCACGGTTTGAATATACACTCCCTTTTCAGTTTTTGTCGGTTTTAGTCCTTTTTCAGCTATGTAACTGGTAATAAGGGCTTCATCAATGCCTGTTTGTTTTCCGGCATTTTCAGCTTTTTCTTTTTCTACTCTTTTAGTAAAATCTTCCTTTTTCTCGTCTTTCAGAATTTTAACAGTGAAGGTCAGGTAAGATCCAGAGTCAATAAATGAAGGTCTTGAAGCACCCATTTCTTTTCTGAATATAGAATCGGCAGGTATTTTGAATTGTCCACTATCTCCCTGCGACATCAGGCTAAGTGCTTCTTCAAAAGAACCTTTAAATTGAGACGGAGGAACTTCCATCGTAATTGGCTGTGGCATTTTGAAAGAATTAAATAACACCGAGTCTTTTGAAGTAGAGTACTTAACGTGCATCTGAACTATGTCGCCTGTTTTTATATTTTCACCGGCTGAATCTACCTGAATCCAGTATTTTAAACCTGTCGGAGATGTTTCCCAGCTTTCGTTTTTACATGAAGTTAAAAACAAAAAGAAAGAAGAAACTAAAAGTAATGATGTGGAGATGCGGAACATGGTTAAGCGATATTAGTGTGTTTTAGGATTTCGATAAATTTATTTTCTGTTTCGTTTATTGTCAAATTGGAAGTGCCGCCTGCTGCATTTCTGTGACCGCCGCCTTCAAAATATTTTCTTGCAAACTCGTTTACTGAAAATTCCCCTCTGGAACGGAAAGAAAGCTTGATAGTGTCAGGTCTTTCTATTAACAAGGCGGCGAAGTTAATGCCTTCAATTGAAAGCGCATAATTTACCAGGCCTTCTGTATCGCCTGTTTTGGAATTAAATTTTTTAAGTTCGTCACTGGTTATACAAAAGTAAGCTGTTTTTTTATCCTTAAGTATCCTTAGTTTCTCAGAAAGGGAATAACCGATAAACCGAAGCCTATCTTCAGAATTATTATCGTAAACAAGACTGTGGATTTTAAAATTATTTATTCCTTTTGCAATTAGTGCTGCAATTATAAGATGGACTTTGGCAGTAGTGTTGGGAAACCTGAAAGACCCAGTATCTGTCATGATACCAGCATAAATACATTCAGCCATGGGGATGTCAATTTTATCCTCATCTCCCATTGCGGTAATAAAATCGTATACTAACTCAGCAGTGGCCGCCGCCTTAGTATCCCATATTTCGTATTTCGCAAAATGCTCTGGTTCCAAGTGGTGATCTATTAATATTTTTGTTCCAGGTGCTTTTTCTAAAATATCTTTCAGGTCCTGTACCCTCTCTATAACTGAAAAATCCAGGCAAAATATTATTTCGGCATTGTTAAACGCTTTGATTGTATTGTTTAGAGACCTTTCTTTTTCAGCGTCATAAATCAATACTTTGTCATTGCCTACCATCCAGCTAAGGAACCAGGGGTAATCGGATGGGGTAATAACCATCACTTCATGTCTTTTTTTTATAAGGTAATTATACATTGCCAGTGAGGAGCCTAAAGCATCTGCATCTGGTTTATAATGGGTTGTAATGACAATCTTCTTAGGAACTGATAATAGTTCTTTAAGATTTTTTATTAATTCCTGATTCACGGTTTGTGCTGATTGGCTACTTTAAGGGATAATGCTGACTAAACCGTACGGAAAACATGTGATTTCCTTTCCAGGATAAAATAAACACCAAAAAGTACAGCACTGAAAAACAGGTTGCCGGCAAGGACATTTCCAAAAAACGGCAAAGCTGCAGTATAGCAAATCATCAAACCTGATGTAGATTTTTCATAAATCCCGGATCCTATCCAGACACCAAAATTAGATAACAAAAAAAACAGAATTGCTCCTGAAAGAGACGCCCCGGCAATTCCGAAAACGTTGGGTTTCCTGAAAAACAGGGCTGAAAGAGTATGGGCCATTATGCCGAGATATATCCAGATGATACCGGAAGAAAACCAAACAAAATTATCAGAAAAGTACACTAAGTTATTGATAATCAAATCACTGATAAACATAGCCGTTATTGGTATTAAGAAGGATAAAAACCTGTTTGGCACTAAAAAACCAGCAAAAATAGCAATTGCCCCAATGGCAGTAAAATTAGATGGATGAGGAATTAGCCTGCTAAATATTGCCATTAAAATAAGAATGGTAATAACAGAGGTCTTTAAAAGGTCTTTATTCATATTTTTTACCGGATAAAATGCAAATTTAGTTAGTAAAAGGGAGATACCAAGTTTTTTGCACGTAATCAGAAGTAAATAAATTGATTATTGTAAGTCAATGTGAAATATTATGATATTTTTGCGGAAATTTCCAGATTCTATAAAGAGGAGAAACTATGTATTGGACACTAGAATTAGCATCGTATTTGGAAGACGCGCCATGGCCTGCAACTAAAGACGAATTAATAGATTTCGCTAACCGTTCCGGCGCACCCGGAGAGGTGACAGAAAATTTAGAAGAACTTGAGGATGATGGTCAGCCTTATGAAAGTATTGAAGAAATCTGGCCCGATTATCCTTCTAAGGAAGATTTCTTATTCAACGAAGACGAGTATTAATATTAAAGTGCAAGCCTTAAGTTTGCACTTCAATATATTCCGAACAAAGCCTATACAAGCTCACTTAGGATGTTGATATAGGTTTGGATCCCATTTTCAATTTCTTCTACATAGATAAATTCGTCTGCTGTATGAGAGCGTCCTGATTCGCCCGGACCCATTTTTACACTTGGTGCGGGGATCAGGGCTTGATCACTGGTTGTTGGGGACCCATAGGTTTCAGCGCCGTTTTTCTTTGCTGCAATAACAAGAGGATGGTTTATGTCGATAAAAGAAGGCCGTAAACGGAATGATCTGGGCTTAACTTCTGATACAACATTTTTTTGAATGGTTGCCAGCACATCTTCCATTGAATAAGAATCGGTCAACCTAACGTCAATAGTAAATGTGCAATTTTCAGGAACAACGTTATGTTGTGTGCCGGCATTTATAATAGTAACCGACATTTTGATAGGGCCCAAATGATCAGATACTTTTTCAAACTTGAAATTTTGTATCCATTGAATATCTTTTACCGCCTTATAAATTGCATTTTCACCTTCTTCTCTGGCTGCATGGCCAGCTTTACCTTTTGCCGTGCAATCCAATACCATCAATCCTTTTTCGGCAACCGCAATATTCATCATAGTTGGTTCACCTACAATAGCAAAGTCTATGGCCCCTAGTTTGGAATAAATTAATTCCAGCCCATCAAATCCGGAAACCTCTTCTTCGGCTGAAGCTGCCAGGACAAAATTGTATTTAAGCCCGGGTCTATCATAAAAATATAGAAATGCCGCTATTAAAGAAACCAGACAACCACCGGCATCATTACTTCCCAAACCATAAAGTTTACCGTCTTTGATTATAGGTTCGAAAGGATTGAGGGTATAACCCGGATTCGGTTTAACAGTATCGTGATGTGAGTTAAGCAGGATGGTAGGCTTGCTTTCATCATAAAATTTATTGTTGGCCCATACATTATTTTTATGACGATAGGCGGGAATATGCCTGTCCGTAAAAAATGAATGGATCAGGGTAGCTGTTTTATCTTCCTGTCTTGAAAATGATTCTATGCTAATCAGGTTTTTGAGCAGTTGGATAGCATCCTGCTGTAAGGTTAATATATCATCCATAATTGGCATAATAGACCTAAAAGATTTAACTAATATTGAATTTACCAGGTTTCCTTAACGGAGATACTCCCACTAAATCCCCCTGAATCCAATATAACACCGGATGAAGTTCCTCCAGCAGGATATGTTTTTACCCAAATGCTTAAAGTATGAGAACCGGCGGGTCCAGAATACACCCCGTACAATCCTATAAAATCTTCATTGGCTGATTGGCGCATAGTTGCTATGGCACCTACTACATTTAATGGTATGTTATCTATTCTGATTTCAAATTGTATAGCATATGCCCCCCCAGCAAAATTGCCACTATAAGCCATAGAATTTAGGTTAATCTCAAGATAGGTACCTGCATTTAGTTTAGTGAAGGTTAAAAAGTTCCCTAAAGAAGACCCTGCACTTGTAGCTGTAGTGCTGGCTATATTCAAACCTACCCTTTTTGAAAATTTGACTGTGGATTTATTATAGTTCCAGCTCGCATTTCCATTAGCATCCGAAACCAATACTTTATCTAATCCTTCTGTGCCATCCTGGATTCTTAATGCAGGGGAAGTAGTAGAACTTACATGAAG
>JANYCH010000302.1 GCA_025360395.1 Cytophagales bacterium
GTAGAAATGAAATGGATAGATCTTTATGAAATCGGAGATTTGATTGCCATACATGTTGTTGGGTCACATTTTTTATGGAAAATGGTACGAAGGATTGTAGGTGTTTTAGCCGAGGTCGGGAGAGGGAATATCAAACCTAATCAGGTCATTGAAATGCTGGAAGAAGGAAAAGAAATCAACAAGTTTACAGCTCCTCCTTCAGGCTTATTTTTGGAAAAGGTTTATTATCCTGGTGAGGAAATTTTAAGAGGAGAGGAGGCATTTAAGATTCCAATTGTTGTTAATAGCTAAAATAGCACACTAATCTTCTTGATGTCCGATTCTTCATAGTTCTTTTCCTTGAAGAAAAAGAACCAAAAATTCAAGTCGCTGGGATAAATGGCTTAATTTCTTTCTTTCCGCACGAAATCCTGCGAACTGGCGAGTTCAAAATCGCTTATAGCATCAGGCTATCGGGCAGGCAGTCTTTATTTTGTCTCCCTCCTAAAGAAATTCTTAACGCCATTTCTTCAAGGACGATCCCAAATAAAAAAAGGATTCTTTTACTCAATAATAAATACTAACAAAAAGTATTCAATCTGGGATTTGGTGAGGAATTAAGATCTTCAAATATTCCATTTTGGAACTTAAAATGTGCAGCCATGGCAATCATTCCTGCATTGTCAGTGCAATATTCCAGTTTAGGAATAAACACTTCCAAACCTTTTTCTTCTGATAAATCCTTCATTCTGGCCCTTAATCCTGAATTAGCAGAAACACCTCCTGCTATGGCAATTTGCCGGATGCCTGTTTGTTCGACTGCTTTAATAAGTTTTTCAGTCAGCATATTTATCAAGGCATATTGAATTGAGGCACAAATATCAGGTAGGTTCTTTTCAATAAAATTCGGTTCAATGGCTGTTTTCTCCTTCAAAAAATAGAGTATAGAAGTTTTTATCCCACTGAAAGAAAAATTCAGGCCTTCCATATGCGTTTTACTGAATTTATAAGCCTTATAATTTCCTTCTTGAGCTAATTTATCTACAAGCGGACCTCCGGGATATGGAAGGTTCAGCATTTTAGCTGATTTATCAAATGCTTCTCCAACGGCATCATCAATAGTTCTCCCAATTACCTGCATTTTGAACGCACTTTCAACTAAAACAATTTGAGTATGTCCTCCGCTTACTGTAAGGCATAAAAAGGGGAATTCCGGTTTAGGATCTTCAATAAAATGTGCAAGAACGTGTGCTTGCATGTGATCGATTGCAATAAGTGGGATTGACAGGGCAAGGGATAAAGATTTGGCAAAGGAGCATCCTACCAAAAGGGAGCCCAGCAACCCTGGTCCTTGGGTATAAGCAACTGCATTCAAGTCATTTTTGCCTATATTTGCCTTCTCTAATGCTGCTAGTACCACGGGTACAATATTTTGCTGATGGGCACGGGAAGCGAGTTCCGGAACTACTCCTCCGTATTTACGGTGAATTTCCTGGGTTGCCACAATATTAGAAAGCATTTTGCCGTCTTTGATAATAGCAGCAGAGGTATCGTCACAAGAGGACTCAATTGCAAGGATTGTACAGGGAATTGAATACAATAAATTAGATAATTATATTGGCCAAAGTTACCAAAGTTATAAAGAATTACTTCATAAAGCCCATTCTGTGGCTTGTGTTGATATTCCTTATCCTTGTGACTACTACAATTTTCCTTGCCCGCTCTGCAGCAGTCCAAAACTGGCTCGTAGACAAAGCCACAACGTATTTAAGTACCATCACAAAACATGAAGTTAAAGTAGGACATGTTTATATCTCCTGGCTGGATGAGGTTTTGCTTGAAAATGTAATTGTATACGACAGGCAAAAAAATGAAATGATCAAGGTCGGTAGTCTCAGAGCAAATTTTGATCTTTTTACGCTTATTTCAAGTAAAGAACCTGTAATCACCGAAGTATGGCTGGATAGGCCGAGTGTGCAAACCATTATATTAAAAGATAGTGAACGATTGAATATCAATGAGTTGATAGAGGCGTTCAGTAGTCTTTCGAATAAAAAGGATACATCTGCTTCTGCCCCTTTCATCTTTCATGTTGAAAAGGTTCATTTGAAAAATGGCACATATTCTCACTTCGACCAGACTGAAGACAGCCTTCCGGGAATATTTGACTATTACCATTTTACACTTGATAAAATAAGCGGCGAAGTTGATCAGATGCGGATTGCTGGCGATACTTTTGAAATTAATGTAAAAGGTTTATCCTGCATTGATACTAAAACAAAACTAGACGCCAAGGAACTGGATGTTTTTTACCGCTTTACTGCCCAATCTATGCAATTTCACAGATTGTATGGCAGAATAGGGAATAGCGTTGTTAGAAATTACCTGGAATTTGGTTATGAGGGAACTGAAGACCTTTCTGAATTTAACAATAAGGTTTACCTTAAAGCCCACCTGGACAGCAGTATAATTTCTTCGGAAGACATAGCACATTTTGCCCCTACTTTAAAGGGAATGAATGAAATGTATTCTATTTCTACTGACATAGAAGGTAAAGTTGTGAACATAAGCTTTAAGGATTTAAACCTCCATTATGGCAAGAATTCCCAAATTAGGGGTAATATTTCTTTTAGGGGATTGCCTAACTTAGATGAAACCTTTGTTAACGCACGTTTCACCAGATTTTCGAGCAACTCGGCCGATATGGGTCGGTATGTTGGATCTTATACTCAGGGAGTTATGAAACGTTTTGGCTATATCAATTATGGCGGGACTTTTGTTGGCTTCTTTACAGATTTTGTAGCTAAAGGAAGATTTGAAACGGGGCTAGGAGCCATTGCTTCTGACATTAACATTAAAATAAAGGACAATGAAAAACACTCAACTTATAAAGGAAAATTAAAAACTGCCCACTTTCAGCTAGGCAAGCTGATGGGGAAAGAAGATTATATTGGTACGGTTGACATGGACGGAAGCATCCAGGGTACAGGTTTCAGCTATGAACATGCACATTTCGACCTGAATGCCAATATAAACCGGATTGGCTTAAACCAGTATAATTATCATCATATAAAAGTTGAAGCTGAACTGAAAAAAGCAGCATTCAAGGGAAAACTTGTTTGCTCTGATACTAATGCAACTTTTACCTTAAACGGTTTGGTAGATTTTAGTCAAACCCCTCATTTTCTGAATTTTGATGCCGATGTCGGGTATATAAACCTTCGGAATATCAATGCGTTTTCAGAACCGGTTTCTTTCACCACCAAAATGAAACTTAACCTGGTGGGCACTAATTTAAATGATTTTGAAGGAGATGCATCTTTTTCTCATACTAACCTTACAAATGGTAAAAAGGTACTTGCCTTGGATACTTTGAAAATAATAACAGAGCGGGTTGACAACGACCGCTACCTGAACCTATTCTCTGACCTGGTGGAAATAAATGCTGATGGAAACTTTACATATGGTGGTTTGATAGAAGATCTACCAAGGCTTTTTGGCGAATACATGATGGTGATCGAAAACAAAAAAGCAGTAGTTGACAATTATTATAAAAATGCAAAGCCTTATTCAAGCCCCGATTATAGGGTGAATTTTAATATTCTGCTCAAAAAGGCAAATCCACTTTTAGCTTTGTTTAACCAGCAAACCATTATCTCTGATAATTCGAGATTGGGAGGGACTTTCACCAAAAATGAACAAAAGGCAAGTTTCAATGTAATTGGTCTTTGCAGCAAAATTCAGCTTGGAGACCTTAAATTTTATAATTCCAGGTTAAATTACAACTCCACCAAAAGTCTTGACCATCCATTTGTTGATGCATCGGGAATAATTTATTCTCAGAAACAACAGTTCTCTAAAGCTTTTAAAACTGACGGGTGCAACCTGGAAGTGATCTGGAATAATGATAAAGTTTTATTCAAAAGTTACCTGCAGCAAAAGAAAACAGATAACCACCTGAATTTGAATGGAAACCTTCTGTTGAAGGAAGGTTCTAAAGAATTCTTCTTTGATAAAATTGATTTAAAATTACTGGAAACACAATGGGTGAGTGACAGCGCTAATATCCTTCTGAATGTAAGAGATCTAGAAGTTAAGCATTTTATATTGAAAAATAATGAACAAAGCATTTCTGCCGAAGGGTTTGTATCAAAAGATCCGGATAAGGACCTCCATATAGTTCTGAATCAGTTTGGGATCGGCCCTTTTGGGAAAGCACTGGAAAAGAATGTAGATGGAAAAATAACAGGAGATATTATTTTCTCTAACCTACTGACCAAGAACTTCAAACTTGATTTTGATGGTGCAATAAATCAATTGGCAGTGGATAGTTTTTTGATAGGTAATATCAAGGGCCAAACTGAATGGTCATCAGTAAAAGAGCAATTTGATGTTGGCTTTTCATTAAGCAGAGATTCTATACCCAATATGGAAATTAAGGGTTTTGTAAAACCTTATGAGAATAACAGACTGGGTTTAACAGCAAAGCTGGACAATTTCAACCTGCAATCTTTTGAACCCTTTATTAAGGACTATTTTTCATCAATAAAAGGTGATTGCAATGGCAATCTGACAATTAAAGGGACTTTGTTAAAACCAAATATTGTCGGCAATATCCATGTAGGCAATGGAAAGTTTAAATTCAATTTTTTGAATACCAGTTATGCTTTCTCTGACAATATACATTTTGATACATCTTCCATAACCTTTGATGAAACTAGACTTGTTGATACTATTGGAAATGCATGTGTGCTGAATGGCATTATAGAACACAAACGTTTTCGGGATATAAATTTCAACATAAAGGGGAAATTCAATGACCTTTTGGTGATGAATACTACTGAAGAAAACAATAAGCTTTTTTATGGAAAAGCATTTGCAACGGGCCGGATGTCTGTAACTGGTCCTTTGGACAATATCCTGGTTTATGTAAATGCAAAAAATGAAGACCAGAGCAAACTATTTATTCCCATAAATACTGCAGAAAGCTTGGGCGGAAACCAGTTTGTGACCTTCACCGCAAAAAAGCAGGTCGTGATTGTTAAAAATCCAGATGATGAAGAGGAAGATGTTCAACAAGTTACTGAAGATAGGAAGCCATCGTTAACCACTGTAAAACTGGACCTTGACCTTAATCCCACTATGGATTTTGAACTGATCCTGGATAAGCAGGCTGGAGATTTAATTCGAGGGAATGGATCAGGTAATTTATCTCTTTCAGCTAATACAAATGGCGATTTTGATATTTTTGGTACTTATATCTTTAATAAGGGACTTTATAATTTTACACTTTTAAACCTGGTAAACAAGAAATTTGACATTGTTAGCGGAAGTTCTATTGCCTGGAATGGGGATCCATTGAGTGGAAATTTAGATATAAAGGCTTCATTGGAGGAAAAAGCATCTCTAAGAGATATTTTGCAGGAATCTGACACATCCTGGTTCAATCATCCATCCATCAGAAAGCGTTATCCAGCCATTGTAAACCTTTTTGTGAAAGGAAGACTGATGCATCCTGAAATCAGCTATAAGATCCAGATAAAGGATTATCCTCTCACGATAACAAAACAAACTGGCGAATCTCTTCCGCTTGATACCTACGTAAGGTCTTTTCTTCAACAACTGGACCTTAATGAACAACAACTTAACCGACAGGTTTTTAGCCTTTTGGTATTCAGAAAATTTTTCCCTTTAACAAATGAAAGTAATGGAGGATTGGCAGGCCAAGGTGCTGCGGGTACAGTAAGTTCCCTTCTTTCAAACCAACTTAGCAATTGGATATCGCAGGTAGACGAGAACCTTACCATAGACATAGATTTGAATGGATTTAATTCTCAGGCACTTACAGATCTAAGGCTCAGGTTAACTTATGTTCCGGATTTATTTGATAAAAGGGTGAGAATAACCAGAGATGGAAGTTTTACAAATAACCAGAATAAAACCTCAGTGAACAGTATCGCTGGTGACTGGTCTTTAGAATACTTGATAACCAAAGACGGGATGCTGAGGCTCAGAATGTTTACGAAGAATAATTACAATAACCTCGCAACTTCCCTGAATAGTGGCAACCAAATGTCTACAGGTTTCAGTTTTATGCACACACAGAGTTTTGATAACCTGGGAGAACTTATTAAAAGTAAAAAGAAGGATGAAAAGGGAACTTTAGAAGAAGATGTAAAACCTGCTCCTGAACCTGGCGCTGGAATAGCCCCGGCAGATACTTCTTTAAACAAAGAAATTGGGACAGGTCAGAAAAAATAGATTAAGTTATATTACTTTTATAATCATTATTTTTCAAACAACCGTTTATAAATGAAGACTTGTTAAATGGAAAAAGGAAACGCTAATCTTCATCTTTTAGACCGGTATTTTGGGATTCCCCTTGTAGTTTTTCTGGGTCTTTTCAGGATAATAAAAAGGAAAATAAAACCTGAATTCAAGCCAAAGCGAATTGCAATTCTTAACATTAGTTCTATTGGCGACAATATCCTGATGTCAGGCCAGATTGCTGATTTAAAGAATAAATTTCCTGATGCTGAAATACATATTTTCTGTGGTGATACAAATTTTGGAATAGTCAAATTAATCCCAGATGTATTAGCGGTAATCAAATTACCGCTAACCAATGTAAAAGAAAGCATTCGTCTAATAAGGAGTCAACCAGAATTTGATTTGATGATAGATTTCGGGCCATGGCCGAGATTGAATTCATTATACGCTGCATTTTTTAAGGCAAAAATTAAAATTGGTTTTAAGTCCAAAGGTCAATGGAGGCATTACGTTTATGATTATGCTATTCTTCATTCAAGCCAGAAACATGAAATTGACAATTTCAGGGCGTTGTTAGAACCGTTGGATATTCAAACCAGGTTAATGCCCTTACTGAAAGTGCCTGAATTTTCGTCCGGATTAAAATTACCTTATGTAATTTTTCATCCCTGGCCGGGTGGATATAAAAGTTTTATGAAAGAATGGCCAAAAAATAACTGGCTTGACCTTGCAGAAAAAATGTCCAATATTGGATATGAAATACTTATAACCGGATCAAAAGATGATGTTAATGCCTCCAAAAGGCTTGCAGATGAAAGTTATGGGATTTTGCATAGTATTGCCGGAAAATATAACCTGGCAGAAACCTGTTCAATTTTAAAAGATGCATCTTTGCTGGTTTCTGTTAATACAGGCATAATGCACCTTGGGGCTGCAATGGGAACTAAGATAGTGGCTTTAAACGGGCCCACATCTGTAAAAAGATGGGGCGCCATTTCGGATAAGGCAATTTCTTTATCTCCTCAGGGACATGAATGTGGTTATCTTAATTATGGATTTGAATACCATCTTAGCAGGGTAAACTGCATGGAATTGATTACGGTGAAAGAAGTTTTTTCTGCAGTCGAGAAGCAATTGATGTCATTATGATTTTTGAAGATAAAAAACTTTTCAAACCCTGGAACGGCTGGCTCAGGATTTCGGCCAACCTCCATTTTATACTTGTCTTAGCGGTCTCGTTAACTTTGCCTGTTGATGTCGAAATCCAATTTTGCAGTATTTCAATAGCGTTGTTATTCATCAACTGGCTTGCAGGCGGTAGGTATAAAAAGAAATTGATTCAGCTTGCAAACAATAAATCAGGTTTACTCATTATTATTTTTTTTCTTCTTCACCTGATCGGGCTTTTATATACATCAGATATGAAAGCCGGGCTATTTGATATAGAAAAAAAACTTTCGCTCCTGGTTATTCCAATCGTTTTATTTTCTTATCCATTGTCGACTTACCAGCGTGATTTTATTCTAGTTTCATTTATTTTGTTTTGTGTTTTCTTGGCTGTTATCGGTCTTGGATATGGAATGCTGCATTATAATGAAGTTGTTACAACTAAAGGAGCAGAACATCTTGTAACCTATATTTCAAGTATTCACAGAGTATACTTCTCCATATATTTGCTTTTTGGTTACTTTCTTGTGTTTTATTTCTACCGTAAATTCCGGTTGGGTTTTATACCTGTATTGAAATGGGCAAGTCTGGCTTTTGCAGGATTTATTGCTTTTTTAATATTGATCATGGCATCCAGGGCTGTCCTGATTTTGCTGATAGTGACTACTGCAACCATCATTTTTTATTTTGTCGTAATAAAGCGCAAACAATATTTAAAAGCAGGGATACTTTCGGTGATGGGAGTAGCATTTCTGATCCTTGTTTATACTCAGGTAGGCTATGTCAGGAAAATTGTAAATGACCTTACACAAAACCTCGATCAGGGCAAATCTGCAAATGTAACGAGTGTTAACCTGAGGGTTGAAAAGTACAAGTGTGCAATTCAGGCAATAAAGGCAAACTGGTTAACTGGAGTCGGGACCGGGGATGTTCAAAATACCTTGAATTTTTACTATCACCTCAATGATTTTTATGAAGGGTATAAATACAGCTTTGATGCGCATAACCAATACTTCCAGACATGGATTGGTTTGGGAATTCCCGGTATTTTATTGTTGTTGATCATTTTAATTCAGAGTCTGGTTTTCGGCATAAAAGAACTCAATTATGTATTAATTTATTTTATTGTGCTGTTCAGTATTTGTTGTATGAGCGAAAGCCTGTTAACAACGCAAAAGGGTATTATATTCTTTGCTTTGTTTTTCCCATTGATCTATTCAAATAGGAATAATTTAGCAGCACTTTATTCCCCTTATTCAAAGTGAACTAATAATGACAAAATTAGTTCTTACATAAACCACTGAAATGCTTGATACCATAGAAGAAGCCATAGAAGCGATAAAAAGAGGTGAAATTATAATAGTTGTAGACGACGAAGATCGCGAAAATGAAGGTGACATGATCTGTGCTTCAGAAAGCGTAACGCCAGAGATTATAAATTTCATGACCAAGGAGGCAAGGGGGCTTATCTGTTGCGCCATCACCGAAGAACGTTGTAATGAATTGGGTCTTGAATTAATGGTAGGTAAAAATACGGCCACTTATGAAACCCCTTTTACGATTTCTGTTGATTTATTAGGTCACGGTTGTACCACTGGTATTTCCGCGAGCGACAGGTCTAAAACCATTCAGGCCATAATCAATCCAAAAACCAAGCCTGAAGAATTAGGAAGGCCAGGACATATTTTTCCATTAAAAGCTAAAACTGAAGGTGTTTTACGCAGAAGTGGACACACCGAAGCCTCTATGGACCTGGCTCGATTGGCTGGCTTTAAGCCTTCCGGTGTATTGGTTGAAGTTCTGAGCGACAATGGCGATATGGCAAGGTTGCCAGAGTTAAGACAAATAGCCAATAAACATAATTTAAAACTTGTTTCAATAAAAGACCTCATTGAATATAGGTTGAAATTTGACAGCCATATCAAAAGAGAAATTGTAGTTGACCTTCCCACTGAGTTTGGAAGTTTTGAACTAGTAGCCTATAAGCAAAAAAACTCAGGTGATACCCATCTTGCACTTATTAAAGGAAAGTGGGAAAAGGATGAAGCAGTATTGGTAAGGGTGCATTCTTCTTGCGTTACAGGCGATATTTTTGGCTCCTGCCGTTGCGATTGCGGCCCGCAATTGCATGCTGCAATGGCTATGGTTGAGAAAGAAGGAAAAGGGGTAGTCCTTTACATGAACCAGGAGGGTAGGGGAATAGGACTTTTGAATAAATTGAAAGCTTATAAACTGCAAGAAAATGGCTTTGATACAGTTCAGGCCAATATCGAACTGGGCTTTGCAATGGATGAAAGGGATTATGGAATAGGTGCCCAAATCCTTCGTGATCTTGAAATTTCTAAACTTCGATTGATTAGCAATAATCCAAAGAAACGAGCAGGATTAATGGGTTATGGCCTTGAAATAATAGAGTCAGTTTCTTTAGAAGTAGTACCAAATCCTCATAACCAGAATTACCTTGAGACTAAACGTGACAAAATGGGTCATGATATTCTGAAGAGGGAAAATGGAAGTGATAAAGAATCAAAATCTTAACGCTTTCTTTTAATTACAGCTGGGTTACCCTGGTAAATCATACCAGGTTCCAGATTTTGGGTAGCAACTGAGGCAACAGATAAAACACTGTCCTTAAAGCAAATAACACCGGGGCAGACTATGGCTTTGGCTCCTATCCAAACGCTTTCTTCAAGAATAATGTTTTTTACGATAAGATCAAAAGTCTCTTGTTTGTAATTATGGCTTCCGGTAAGCAACATTGCCCCTTGTGATAGGCAACAATTGTTTCCTATCTTTACTTTTGTCAGATTGTCGATCCAAACTTCTTCTCCGATCCAAACGTGATCCCCTATTTCTAAAAACCATGGATATTTTACATTTACTGATGGTTTTATTGTAACCCCTTTTCCGATTTTGGCACCGAAAAATCTTAAGATTGCAATTTTAAGTGTTGAAGAAGGATTCCAACGGCATTGAAGAAAAACAGCATTGCAAAAGAACCAAAGTAAACGCTTTATAATTCCACCACCAGGATTGTACCAACTATTGTTATAAAGATCTAAACGCATAATTAATTCTTTATCATAATGCGGTCATACAATTCATTATAAGCTTTACCTACAGTTTCAAAGCTGTAGCTATCTCTTACATATTTATGGCCTTTTTCTCCCATTTGCTTTCTGATATGTTTTGGGGTGCGAAATGCTTCTTCGATCTTTTTAGTGATGGCAGATTCCTTTAAAGTAGTTACCCAGCCGCACTGATGTTCTTCTATCTGGTCAGCCAGATTTACTTTATCTGAAATTAGTACAGGTATTTTCTGATCTAGCGCCTCTGCGACCGCTAGTCCGAAGTTTTCCTGGAAACTAGTTAACACCAAAAGGTCATAAGTTTGTAATATTTTGTTTCTTTCAGAAGGATCAAGTTTGCCTTTAAATTTGACGAGGTGTTTAAGTTGATTTGTTTCCACAATGCTTTTTAGTTCAGGAAGGAAATGGTCATCATCTTCTCCATAAATATCAAGGCACAGCCTGTCACGGATATTACCCGAGATCTGACTAATGGCTTTTATCAGTTTATCAAGTCCTTTTTTTCTGTTAATCCTACTGAGATAAATCATACGTAGATCCTCATAAGCATAAACGGCTGGGAAATCCTGATAAGGTTCAAAAACTACCCCTATAGGTATAATAACCGGTTTTATCCCGGTTGGATAAATAGCATTCTTTTTTTCGTTTTCAGTAGTAAAGTGTACAAATGCAGCTTTTTTTAGAAATTTATCTTCATAAAAGTACCGGTGTATCTTCTTCATCCATTTCGATCTGGTTAAAGAAAAGCGGTCCAGCATGCCGTGTACAGAATATCCAAAGGGAATTTTATTCTGGATTGCAAATTGTGCTCCTGCAGTCGAAAATGCGTTAAAAAGCATATGTATATGTACCAGATCATAATCACTAAATTGCTTCAGATAAGATTTTAATTCTGGACTGGAAAAATAGGCTTTCCCTAGTTTGCTTTCAGATGCAGGTAAGTAATGAACAGTAATCTCATTAATATTTTTTACAACCGGTGCATCACTTTCAAAAAGCCTAACCTCTCCGTTTTTGTTCAGTGTTATTACATCTATCTGATAGTTGTATTTAGAAACAAGATATTCAGCCTGTTCTGCAATACATTTTGGTGGGCCTCCGTAGAACCACGAAGGTTTGTAATAAGGTGTGATATATAGGATCTTTTTCAAGGGAAGAATCTAAAGTCTTTTAAGTTCGTGTAATTGCTCCGTTTTGGAACGTGCTGATAGATTATGAGGTGAGTGGGAAAGCCGTTTAAAATTCCTCAAAGATTTTCCTTAAAACCCTGATGTCAGCCTCGCTTAACTTTTTATTCCTTCTCGCCATTACCAACATGGTTGTTTCAATCGCTTTTTCAAAATTATATTTTTCATTCAGGCCCCAGGAAAAAGAAGAGACATTCTTGGGTGGGAAACCGGCATCAAATATATTAGAAGCGACTCCAACGACAGTTCCTGTATTGAACATAGTGTTAATTCCAGCTTTCGAATGATCGCCCATAGTCAGTCCACAAAATTGTGAGCCTGTATTTACCATTCTTTTTTCAGCATAACTATAAATGCTAACTTCTGAATAGTTGTTTTTCAGATTAGAAGTGTTCGTATCTGCCCCAAGATTGCACCATTCGCCTAAAACGGTATTGCCCATAAAACCATCATGGCCTTTGTTGCTGTAACCAAAAACAACAGAGTTACTTACTTCTCCGCCTATCTTGCAAAAAGGCCCAATGGTTGTATCGCCTTTTATTTTGGAGCCCATGCTAAGAATACTTCCTTCACACATGGCAAATGGCCCGCGAATCAAACTGCCCTCCTGAACCTCGCAATTGGGACCGATATAGATAGGGCCTGCTTCGGCGTTGAGTACAGAAGCTTTAATTGTAACATTTTCATCAATCCAAACCAATTCCGGGTTGTAAATAATGCTATGCTTATCCTGAACACCATAATTTGTGGCTGTGGATTTAATAATTTCAAAATCAGCCCGGATCTCCTGACCATTCAACTGGAAAATATGCCACGGCCGTTCAATCAATTTAGCATTTTCAACTTCTGTTTTTTTTCCTGAAATGCTGAAAATGTTTTCCCTATTTAATTTTCCTGAACGTAAGGCTAAAATATTGCCTTTG
>JANYCH010000075.1 GCA_025360395.1 Cytophagales bacterium
TGAGAGAAATTTTTGAGAACTTTATTACTTGCAAATAAACAGGCATTTAGGTATTCAGTTTCAAGTTCTTTATTAAGCAATTCTATTGAAGTAATATCAGGTCGATGCTTAAACAAGGTTTTTAGATCTTCTTCTCCTCTAAGTCTAGTTATAAGTAAAATTGAAATTGGCCTATACCTAGTCATTTTCCACTCATGTTCCTTTTCTTTTAAAAGCTTCCAATGCTGATATAAAGACTGAAAATAAGCACCAATCAGTGTTCCTATAAATGTTCCTATCCCTAATGAAGATATTACATCATTCCAATTCATCCTGTGTTCTTAAATTAAATCCTATTGAATTATAGTTGGAATATCATATCTCCTTATGGTTTAACAAAATCCAAAGTTAAGGCAACAAGACTAATGATAAGTGCAGAGATACTTAACCACGTATTGATCTTTGTATAATAACTGTTTCTTTTTACTTCCTTTTTTTTAAAACTCAATTTTTCATTCTCATCATTTAATTTTCTTGCATAGCCACCATTTGACCAGAAAGCTATCCCATCATAATTAATTTTGTATTGTATTATATCTTTACACAAAACTTCTGAATTGTGATAACCGTCCTTTGCCATTTTGTCCAAAATCTTATCAAGCTCAAATAAGTTAATCTCAGGTAAACTATCTAAAATATCAGTTGCTGTTACTAAACCATAGCTGTAAGTATGGATACACATTTGAAATAAAACAGTATCTAATTTTTCAATTTGAGTAAGCATATTCTAAATGGCTATTTAGTAGTATGGGAAAGATAAATTGTATTGAAAATGATAATATTGAGGATAAGATTACCAAATCTTATTATGATAATCTAACAGTTCAATGGGATATAAATCTTAATTACTTAGGATTTACAAGAAAAATTTTAATAAATGAAAAAGTAGAGCAAATTAATAAGCATCCTTTATCTGACTAAGCTCATACCTGGTGGTTTTGTCTATATCATCATTGAAGGTTATAATATATGCATCTACGGAAGTAAGAAGATCAGTATTGATTTTATTAGTTATTATTTTAACATCAAACTTATTGCCGTTTTGAAATTCAAGGGTAAAAACACCTTTTTTAACATCCATTTTATCTGAAATCTTATTAGATAGATGAATAATCCGTTTTATTTCCTCTGATTGCATGTTAATATTTACCATTTAATTTCTCCTCCAAAAACTTAATCTTTTCCTCCAAAAGTTTGATTTTATCCTCATACAATTGCTTTAGCTCTACAGGAAAGTAGTTGAAATTATACCCAGCATTAGTATTATTAAAGTAGTTAAATACCGTCTTCTCATCAAAAGCTAATAATTCAGATGGGTGCATCTCAAAGATTGAGGCTATCTTCTCAATTTTATCCGTATTGATCGCCACTTCATCACGCTCAATGCGTGAATAACCTTGGATAGTCATTTCAAGTTGTTCAGCCATTTCCTTTGGGCTGATGTCTTTGAGCTCTCTTATCTTCCTAATCTTGTTTCCGACCTTAATCATAGTTTAAAAATTCAACTGTGGATTGTTATTGTCAACTATTGGTTATCAGTAAATTAAAGTTAAAAATCTTCCTTTGCAAAGAACCAATTAACGTTAAAATTATGAAATGTTTAAAACTTTGTACTTTATTTTTATTAACTCTATCCTTAAATTCTTTTGCCCAAGTTCCTACCAGTGGGCTACTTGCTTATTATCCATTTAATGGCAATGCTCAGGATGCATCTGGAAATGCTTATAACGGAATTGTCAATGGAGCAACATTAACTACTGATAGATTCGGAAACGCTAATTCAGCATATGCCTTTGGAGGTACAAATCAATATATAACTTCTCCCTTTGCAGGTATATCAGGTAGTAAGTCAAGAACTGTTTCAGTTTGGTTTAAAGTTAATCAAGTTAATACCTCAGAATTTCAGTGGACAATGGTTCATTATGGAGGAAATGGTTCTCCAGGTGGTGCATTTTCGTGCAATACTTGGCCAAATCAATATGTATCAATAGATGTTAGTTACTCATATATTGCTTACAATAAGATTTATACCCTTAATGATTGGCATCACTACGCTGTATCGTACTCTGATACTACGGGTACAAACGTTAATTCATGTAAAGTATATCTTGATGGAAAGTTGTTAACTTCTATACTTACCCCATTTAATACAAGTACAACTATAAACACAGGGACAGTTAGTTCATTAATGATGGGTAAGGCTGTTGCAGGTACAGACCAACCTCAATTCCAAGGGTCTTTAGATGATATAAGGATTTATAATAGGGCGTTGAAGTCTAATGATATTCTAGCATTATATAATGAAGGTAAATGCTTTCAGAGTATAGCGGTTACAGATACATTAAAGATTAGTTTTATAACTGGATTAAATGAAATTCCAGAAGATTTTGGAGTGTTAAAAGTTTATCCAAATCCAAGTCATTCTAGTATTATTCTAGAAAAGACTTTAGCAAATGCTTCGTATTCAATTAAAATAACTAATTCATTATCACAGGTTGTTTATACGAGCGTATTGAATCAGCCAAAGAGTCAAATACAGTTAAATACCTTAGGTTCAAATGGAATTTATTACTTAACAATTCTTGATAATGCAAATAAGGTAATGGAAACTAAGAAATTAATACTTGAATAACATTAATGCTATCTTTAAAGGCTTGGGTTAAGATTCAAGCCTAATGTTTAATTTAATAACTAATAATGGGAACACTTAATTTGGAAGCGAATCAAATATTAGCGGAAAGAATAATCAGAGAGTCACACTTGATAAGGAATTCATTCAGTGAAAAGTTACAAGTTCCAGTGACTGATTGGGTTTACACTTTTGAACAATATCCAAAGGTTAATGAACAATATTCAAGATTATTCTTTTGGCGTTGTGATACTGTTGTACTTGCTAGATTGGTTTATCAAATGTTCAACAAAAAAGAAATTGATGAAGAAACCAAGGATTTTAATATATCACAACCCGATGGGTATTTTTGTATGTATTTAACAGTTGTTTAGTATATATCTTTGGTCAAGATTAATATAAGATTCTAAGATGGTCTTAATAGCTGTAACCTTATCAAAATCTTTACATTCTTGATTCAATATATTTTGCATTTCAAGAATTGTACTTTTCATCAAAGCATTCTTGTCTTCAAGAATTTTAAGATATGGCTGTAAAGTCATTGCGAGTTCCTTTTTCAGAATTTGCTTTGCTTCAATGTAAATCTTCATTCTTTCATATTCTAAATCACGTTCCATATTACATTAAAATACGAATTTAGTAACCTTCAACCCACATTTTAAGCATTTATTTTAATTGATGATTCTTGAGTTTTACATACATGGAAAATAAAGTTAAAACCAGCCAAATTTTTAGATTATATAACAAATTCAAAGCTCTAGATTCAACTTTAAAGATTGGAATATTATATGCAGTGCCTTTATGTATTCTAATACAATGGGTTTATAAAACGTTTCCAGCATGCCAATAAATAAATAGAAAATCAAACTTATCATTTCAAAAGGTTATCCTATGGGGTAGCCTTTTTTTTATTTTAAAATCTTGTTAACCAACTATATATAAAATATGATTTATAACATAGTACAAGCAATCCCGTAATTAACTGCCTATGTACAACATTAAACACATACCGCATGGCAAAACTCAAAGGCATTTTACAACTCATCAAACAGTTTCCAAACGAAGAAACTTGTAGAAAACATTTAACGCAATTGCGTTGGGGAAATAACATAAGTTGTCCCTTCTGTTCAGATGTGAAAGTATATGCTTTTAAGGACGAAAAGACCTACAAATGCAGTAAGTGTAAAAAGAAATTCAACGTTAAAACCAATACCATTTTTGAGAATACCAAAATTCCACTAAACGTTTGGTTCATTGCAACCTATCTTTTGAATTCCCGAAAGAAGGGTATCAGTTCAGAACAATTAGCCAATGACCTGAACATTACACAGAAAACAGCTTGGTTTGTTCTTCATAGGCTCCGTGAAGCATCAACGACACAAGCATATGATGAACCATTACAAAATACAATTGAAATTGATGAAACTTATGTTGGAGGAAAGAACAAAAACCGCCACCGAAATAAGAAGGTAAGATATTCTCAAGGACGTTCGACCAAGGACAAAACACCTGTAGTGGGACTAATGGAAAGAGGTGGTCAGCTGCGAACTTTTGTAGTATCAGACACTAGGCGTAAAACACTGGAAAATATTATTGAGGCTAATGTGCATCCAGACGCTTGACTGAACACTGACGAATATTCTTCTTATAAAAGATTAGGTGAAGTATATAAACACCAAATTGTTAATCATAAAAGAAGTCAATATGTTAAAGACAAAGCACACGTTAATTCGGTAGAAGGTTTTTGGTCTATCTTAAAGCGTGGAATAATTGGTGTCTACCATTGCACTAGCAGAAAGCACCTTGCTAGGTATGTATCAGAGTTTGAGTTCAGATATAACACACGACATTTGGATGACTTTGATAGAATGGATAAATTGCTTGCAAGGGTGGTGGGCAAGCGGTTAAAGTATAAGACCCTAATAGCTAAAAGCAAAAAAGCTCATGGCAAAAAAGATAAAAAAGGAAGACAACAAATACCAGGAGAAGATCAAATTGGACAAGCAGCTTGATTTCGATGAATCAATGAAAAGGCTCCTCAATGTCAAACCTGAGGTATTAAAGCAACAAAAGAAGGAATAATATTACTTGACGGTACAATCTTTATTGATTAATCAAAAACAAAAGTTAATTTTGTACATATTTTTAAATCGCATAGTCGGTGAACAAAGTTACATTTCACAATAAAATTAATCCCCAATACAGAGAAATACATGCTGATGGTGCACATGGTGGTATTACTAGTCGAGGTTTTATAAATCTTAGTTTTTATGCTGAAAGATATCCTATTCCTAAATCTACAGATGTTATATTTGACGAAAAAGGGGACGTGGCAGGTAGGGTAAATGACCCCGATTCTAAAGAAGGATTTTTACGTGAGTATGAAATGGGTGTGTACATGGATGTGAATACAGCTCAAGAAATTGTGACGTTTCTACAACAGAAAATCAATGAGTTAAGAGCTTTAATGCAACAACCAAAAATCTTGACCAGTAGGTAATATGCTTGAAACAGAATATTCAACAAAAGAAATAAACCAAAAATACTTAGGATCTGAAAATACATTTAAGAATGGCGATTATACCTTTTTGCTTCTATTTATGTTAGTAATATGTGAAGCCGATATGCATTTGAACAAACAAAAGGTACTTGATCACCAGCAATCCTCTTGCTGGACTTTGCCTGAAACGTTGCCAAAAGCGTGGGAACCAAGTCTAATGAAAGAAGTCGTTTCACCTAAGATACACGAATCAAGTAACCTTTATAACATTTTTAAATTTAGCAAGTTCCAAAAAAGGAAAGATGATTTGCTAGATAATTTCCAGCATCAATTTCATAATAATAAAAATAGTGTTCTTGAAAATAAAAAAAGTGAAATCGAAAATAATTTAACTTTAGTTTCTTCAATTGAATACAAAATCATTGACCTTAATATTTCTCCCATAGAGACCATTGATCTAAGCATAGACTTAAATGACAATTTATACCTGTCTATAACGATGCCTTATGGTAATATAGAAGGCATGAAAAAGGATGAAGTAATTTTTATGCTGTATGAAAGTGGAGAGTGTTTAGTTCGTGATACTAAAGTTTTGAAAGAAGTTGTTAAAGAAATTCAAGAATATCTCTCTTGAGATATTATTTTTACTAGGTAAAATTAAGTACCCTAAAATTTTACCCAAGTCAAAATTCAAATATATTGATATTGATTCTTTGAACAATGCTAATGATGATATAGTTATTGTTCGAAGATCTTTAGTGCCTTCACTTGAAGGGACGTTCACACAAACAGGTACTGTAAAAGCAGAGGCTATTTATGGACGACTCGATGATTTGAAAAGCCTGTCTATGAATCTTTTAGGTGGTGAATTCGACGTTGATGATATAAAATGGAGGCAATATGATTTTGCTTCAAGTGAATGGAATTATGAAAAAACCATTTTTTATCATCAGGTTCATGATAGTATTAGTTTGCATGAAGGAAAAATACCTATTCTTTATTATCTAAAAAACTTACAAGAATTTAAATTTCCATTTAGAAGAAATTTTAATCCAAAGGAAAACCAAAAACAGATACCTCAAAAACTAGATCCTACAGCCGTTTTTTTAGAACCTGATTCTATTGAAGAGAAAAAGGAATACAAGTATGGTTATCAAGGTTTTACCAAAATCAATCATAAACCTTCATGTGGTAATTTTTGGCATGTTGAAATTTTTGTACAACCATATCAAGGCAATGATAAAGAGAAGCTAAATAAAATCGAATCGTATGATGTTAATCGAGAACCTAATCCTCAGCATTGGTCAACGCAAATTGGAATAGCATTAGCCCAACATCTTCGTGATTTACCCAAAATCTCAAAGGTTGACCCTAGTAAAGTTAATTCTGTGTTACCAAAATTCTTTATGAAATAATTACTATTTAAGTTTCTTCTCTTTTGGTTTAGGATTACCCATTACTGATTTTTTCATAATCTTATGAAATAATTCTGAAGCTTCTTCTGGGGATTTATCACCATCTATTGACAGAACCTCCAAGAATGGTACTTTTTCCCCAGCACCTTGCAATTCTTTCGTTGCTGCAATCCTCAGAACTTGTCTTGCCCATGCTGAAAATCCTATCCCACTTATCTCAGCAGCTTTTTTGAATCCTATCTTTTCGGATTCAGATAGCTTAATTAATACCTGTTCATCTTTTGCCATAATACTTGTATCCTATTTGTTCAAAACCATGAACAAATATAACAACATTATATATACTTTTTATTCCAAAAATTAGTTTTTGGTATATATATTATATATACCTTTATAATATAAATCACGCAGATGAAAACGTTCAAGAGCATTATAGATTTTCAAAATGAATTCAGCACTGAAGAAAAATGTAGAGAATATCTTGAAACTCAACGCTGGGGTCTGTCTCCTGCTTGTCCGTTTTGTGGATCAGTGAACGTTCATCGTTTTCCAAACAACAGAATTTTTAAATGCAGAGAAAAGCTTTGCAGAAGCAAATTCAGCGTTACCGTTGGTACAGTATATGAAAACACCAAAATCCCTTTAACCAAGTGGTTTCTTGCTACTTATATCCTTTCAGTTCATAGCAAAGGAATAAGCAGTTTACAACTTGCAAACTGGCTGGGTATAACACAAAAGTCAGCTTGGCATTTAAACCATAGGATAAGAGAAATGTTTGGCGATAATGCATCTGAATTACTTGAGGGCATTGTTGAAGTGGATGAAACATATGTTGGAGGCAAAGAATCAAATAAACATAAAAGCAAAAAAGCTATTAAAAATGGTGCTGGTAAAAAGGCAATGGTACTTGGTGCAGTTGAGAGGGATGGTCGTGTGAAAGTTAAGGTTTTAGATCAAACAGACAGTGAGACCCTAGGTGCTACAGTTGAAAGCTTTGTTTCGTCAGATAGTATTTTAGTTACTGACGAAAGCCATGCATACAAAAAGGTTGGTCAAAAATATAACCACAAGAAAATTAACCATAGAGATAAAGAGTATGTTCGTCGGGAAGATATATCAGTATACTGCAATGAATCAGCATTCAGGTACAACAATAGAAAGGCTTTAACGCTGTAAGTGCTTTGGACATACGAAGTGATGTATACCGTCAATTTGACGTTTTAAAAGGCTCCAATAGCCCTCTATGCTGTTTGTATATTACAAGATGAACGTTTTGCGAATGCATTGGCTAATTGTAACGGATCATTAAAGTACAAGGCGTTAATTGCTTAGTGATGGTCGACAACAACGGAGTTTACTTAAAACAAATGGGATCTAAGATAAAATTAGCCCGTAAGACTCAAAAGATCAGTTTGCCCAAAATGAGTAAACTTTGTGCTACTGATATGTCAAATCTGTGGTTTATAGAGAATGGCGAACGTAATGTTCACATTTTAACTCTAAAGAGTATAGCAGATGTATTGAAAATGGATGTAAAGGATTTTTTGTGACAAGTTTATTCTTCATCCTTTTCAAGCAAACCTAGTTTTTCTATTTGCTTTCTAATTTCTTCTTTATGATTGAGATAATAATCTTCTGTAGACTTTACCAACTTTAAACAAGTGTCAAACGCAAATATCCTTTGGGTGGAATAATTTCTTACTAAATCTGTAATGTCTATTTCTTCAATTAAATCATCTTTAGGATTAATTTCTATAAATCTGATACTTAGTTTATAATAAACACCTGCCACATTCTTAAGCTTCTCTAAATCCTTTCTTCTAATACAGAATTCCAATTTGTGAATACTGTTAATCTCTCGGAAAACCAAGGGAAAGGATAATTTCGTTTTTTCTGTTGGTATTAATTCTAATTCAATAATTTCAATATCATTCCCTTTTTTGTCAAACACTAAACAGGTGGATTTCATACTATTTATAGCGTAATTCCTTCCTTCTCGTTTATTAATTACGGTTAAATTCAATTCCATTTTTTGGAAAATCTTCTCATTATGAATCGATTCAGAAATTACTTGATGAGAGTCTATCAGTTTTAATCGTGAAGAAAAGAAAAGCTTCAAAAATGAATCTTTAAAAATCCATAAAGCTGTTCCAATTAAAATGGCACTAACAATATCACCTAATACATTTATGCTTAAGTCAGTCCAAAAAGTGTTATCCATAAAATATATAGATCTTGTTATCGTTAATAACAAAACTAAGGCAACAACTTTGGGATAAGTACTATGGGTAACTAAAAATTTTAACAAATTAAAAATCCATTTCTATAAAATACGATAAATCCTTGGTCTAACACGTATATAATTACCTTTCAAGACAAAAGAAAAATGTAAAATGGGCTTGTTAGTACTTGGTATACCAATGCTATTCAACAATTACTTCAAACACAAAACTTTTCAAAGCAGAAAGATTAAGCAAATTTCCTGCGGGTTTTATCTCAGCTTCTTTGGTCCCGGACAAATTGAGCGGCCTTATCTTTACTGTTCCAGGGTTATTGAATTTTACCGTTCCCATGGCGTACTGCGCCTGGAGCACCCTCTCTCCTATTTCAGTAACTGAATTTCGACTATCGCTGTATTTCATTCCTTTTGTCCTGACTGGTGTGGTCACGACCAGGTAATAACTGTTAGATTCATTCAGTGGTTTGTTGTCCTTAGAAACCGCAATTACAGAAGCCCATGGATTTTTTAAACTGACGGTTATAGCTGGAAATGAAAATGTACTGTCTTTCAAAGCACCTATTACACCCTGAACCTTATCTGTATTGATTTTAAAGATACCTGCCTTATGATTTAAAATGAGCTCTCTTGTTTCACTGATAATAGTTTGATTGGCTTCATTAAAATATTTATTAAAATTGCTGACAGAGTTTTCAGCCTGTTCGCCCATTTGCTTTCCAACTTTAGTGACCAAAGGCAGATAATCGGCCTTGTCGATAAAATCTGAATAACTTGGCAAAGAAAATACCAGGCTTTCAGAAACCTTATCAATTACAAAGGAAGGTGCTTCCTGGATATAGTCCCTTAAAAACATAGGGGCGGCTGCAACCCATTGTGCCAAATGATCGGGCATATTATTGATCGCAAATGCAAACTTTCCTTCCTGACCTGCGACTTCGGGATCAAAATGAAACTGAAGCATTCCGTCAAATCCCTGTAAACGGCTGTAAGCAGCTAGATAAGGCACACCTTCCAACCTGTACTCATCAGGGAAACACATATTAAACTCCGTAACAATCAATGGCTTATCCTTCCACCTATATTTAGAAATATTATTAATAGGCCCTATTTTGTAATTTTTAAGAATAGAAGTATTGTTTATGGGAGCTATTTCAATTTTTTCCCATTCATTATTCAATTTCCAAATCTGTGGATGGTCCCAGTAATCATTGGTGGTAATCAGGTCCATTTTCGTATTGTCATACTGATAAACTAATATGGGATTGGGAAAATTACTTCCTGATAAAAGATACTTCACACCCAAAGACCGCATGTAGGTATTCATAGTGGAGTAATATTTTTGTTCAATTCCGGATAAAAACCTGATAGATTCTTTGACATCACCTTTATCGCCGGTCCTTTGCTTCACGACAGGTGATAAATGGGATGAATAATCGAGATCGAAACGGGCCAAAGTTTTGCCTTCATTTTGTGGATCACTCTCAAATTTCTCCTCTAAATTTTCTCTGTAAGGTTGGCTAAGTATATCTCCAGAAAAATGTAAGAAGGCAGAAGATTCATTGATAAATTCTGAAGCAACAATGGCAGGTTCATCTTTGTAAGCAACTCCTGTATAGTTGTTTTTATGGGTTAAAAGCTGTTTTATATATCCCTTTTGAAGCTGGATCAGTTTTTCATCGAAATACCCAACTTGCTTTCCACCTAAATCAGGAGGTTTGTTTGCAACACCGTCTGCTACCATAAACTCTCTGTGAACCAGCAAATCCAGGAAAACATAAATACCCTTTTTCTTTAGAGCTGAAATAAGATAGTCCAGTTTATTTAAACTTTGATTTGATAAAAACCTAGTTGTTTCTTTGTTGCCAAAAATGTTAGGAGTAGCCCAGGGAGCATCCATATGGTGCAATCTCAATAGGTTACATCCCATTTTTGATAATCTTAATGCCAACGAATCGGCTTGTTTCTTTTCAGGGAAACATTTTCCTGCGACTAAATTGGTTCCCCAAAAACGTACAGGGGTACCATCGCTGAATGTAATTCTTCCTTCCTTAACAGTCGCAAATCCATGCTTTCCTGCAGGAGCATCTAACAAAGAAGACCAATCTACATAATGGCTTCCGGTTTTAGCAGGATCAACAGGAATTGTATACCAGGATCCCCAATCAACCGGCCCTGTAGATTTTGGTGCAGTTAGGTTTTCACCTCCTTCACCTTTCATGTATAATTCAAGATCATCATAATATGCAGTTCCAGTGCAATTAGCCAAAGCAATCTGTAATTTTACTTTGACAGCAGTTTCAGGAATATCATAAGTATTTTCGAATTTCTTCCAATCGGCAGTACCAACACCATTTGCCACAACTGGCGGATATCCACCTGTAACATTTCCTCCTTCATCCAGGAATTCTACCGCTATCCTGGCCATTTCATAATTTTCCGTTCCTTGAATTACATTTTCATATTTCATCCAGCCTTTTACTTCTACAGAACTTAACTTTTTAGGTAAGCGAAGAATCTGTTCGGCACCAGCCCAGGATGCTTTCTCCTGTGTTACTTTCAGGCAATACTTTCCTGAATGGTTGTCTTCAGTCCTTAATCCACCAAAATAATTCCAACCTTCACCTTCAGATTCAAAACCCGGGTTTTTCAATTGGTTTTCCTGAGCTTGAAGCGCAAAAATTGTGATTAAGAATAAAGCGCAAATGGCAATGGGGGTTTTCATTCCGAAATTTTTAAAAACAAATCAACTCATAATTGATATAAATAAAAAAGAATATCACTTTTAACATATTGCTTTGCTTTAAACCCTATTAAGTATGGAGTATTTACCATTTTTAGGTTACCTGTTAATTTTCGTTATGGCCTTCATGTATTCCTCCGTCGGTCATGGGGGAGCCAGTGGCTATCTGGCTGTGCTGGCTATGTTAGGTGTTTCACAAATAGTAATGAAACCGTCTGCCTTGTTGCTAAATGTATTTGTTTCGGGAATCTCTTTTTACCAATATTATAGGAGTAACCACTTTAATTTCAGATTGTTCTGGCCGTTTTCCTTAGCTTCTTTTCCTGCAGCGTTTATTGGAGCAATGATCCCATTACAAGATAGCTCTTACAAAAAAATATTAGGTATTTGCCTGATTTTCTCTGTATTAAGATTAACATTATTTGGCTGGAAAGATGAAACTTCAACAGAGAATAAAGAATTAAAAATATGGTTAGGATTACTGATTGGTGCCATAATAGGACTTGTTTCCGGAATGATCGGAATAGGGGGCGGCATCATTTTAAGCCCTGTCATATTATTGCTTCATTGGGGTAAGATGAAAGAGACAGCTGCAGTTTCAGCCCTATTTATTTTTGTAAATTCAATAGCCGGGTTAATAGCCGTGATTAGTTCTGGTACTCAAATACCAAATTCGGCCTATCCATTACTTGGGGTCGCAATTGCCGGAGGGATCGGAGGATCTTACCTTGGCAGTAAAAAATTCGACTTTAAAATCCTAAAATACTTACTGGCAATAGTGTTAATGATCGCTGCAATCAAACTGCTTTCCAGCTAATAAACAGTTCACTATTAATTCTTAATTTTAAATTATTAATTAAGGAGATCATCCGAAAAAGAACATTTCCACAGCTTCATTTGAAGCATGCTTATAACCTCTTACCATCCCATCCGCTGAAATTTTAATAGCAGAACCATATTCGGCAAGTGTTTTAGTAGCTGCAAGCCTCCCTCCTCCTGTACTTCCGGCTTTTATCTGGACAATTGCGCCGGCGGCAATCACGTTTCCATCAAAATCAATAATGGTGGCCCCGTCAATTGCCAGGATCTCTTTTCTCAAAGTCCTGTTCAATTGCTGAAACTTTTTTCCGTTTATGAGCCTTTTTAAGGCCTGGCTTTTAATAGAAATCCCCATTGAAATGATGTCCTCCTCTTTGATCACATTCTTTTCAATCATCTTCTTCACATCTGTGCTCCTTATAAATCCAATACAACCACCTGTTCTTGAAAATGATACATCCAGTACAGTTTCATAAATCGCTTTGGTAGCGGCAGGCTCGGTGTATTTGGAATTTCCTGCAATCCGTTTCATTACAGGCTCATGGTTAAAATAATTCCAGATGCCTCTTCTTTTTGAAAATATCAGTGTTTTGTGCTGAAAAACAAGTATTTCACCATTGGTTGTTAGAGTAATGGCTAGTTTTTCGTCAGTTGCGGAACAGGCAAATGAATGGAATTTCTGAGGGGCATAAGATACATTCTGAGTAGATTCTGTAAGGTTTTTATATCCGAGCAAAGCCCCTTTTGATGAAACATAAAGCGAACTTTCCACACTATTGGAAAGCAAGGCACTAAAATCCTCATCCATTATTTTAATAATGTTAGGATATAAACTATTTGGTTCATCTTCTTTCGCAAAATCGACAGTTAAGCTAAAAGTAACCTTCTTACCTTCATAAGTCCTTATAGCCCACCTATCTAGCGAATTAAGGATATCAAATAACATCTGGTAGTGATCCCCGGCAATATGCCGGCAAATCCCAACTTCAACACCGTAATTAATGATCCTTTCTCTGTATTGTTCATCCACCTTATCGTGATGAGACAATATTTCATTCAGAATGGAAGTAACAATTAACTTATCGTTGGAATAAAATGGCTGTGAACGGGTTACTTCAATTTTATATGCAGAAGACTTGGCAGGACGTAAATGCATAGCTCTTCTACCACTTTGAATGGTTACAATATCAGATTTCTCAAAGGCATCAATTTGTTGTCCGGATTTTGATCCTGTAAGTATTGGACATATATAATTTTCAACTAGGCTTTTAAATATTTTACTATCCATAATTTTACTTGCACTAATTTATATAGCCAGCTCTAATTTATAATAAATTAAAAGTAGATGAAATCATTGCTGCAATTCATTTTCATTTAAATTTTATAATTACTTTAGCAAAGTTCAATACTCTATTTAATGAGGTTTTTATTCGTTCTGTCAGTATTCTTCCATTCATTTTCCTTACTGGCCCAGAGCACAGTTACGCTTTTTGATGTTACTATGAACGATAAAAAAATTGGTGTGCTAAAAGCCACCAAAAATATAAACGGCAAAATGGTGACAAAAAATATAAGCAGCAATTCAAAAACAAACGTTCTGGCCCTGAGTGTGCATGTAGAATCTGAAGTATATGTTACATCTGAAAATGATATCCTGAAAACTTCTTTTGCTTACAGACAGGTAAACCGTGGTTCAGAAAACATTGAAACCACAGTAAAATTTATTGCTCAGTCAAAATACAAAATTGTAAAAAATGGTGTAGTTACATTTCTAAACGCTAATATCAATTACAGCATTGTAGACCTCTATTTCAAAGAACCAAAAGGGATAAATACCGTGTTTTCAAATACTCATGGAGCTTTTTTAAATATAAAATATGTAGGCAAAGGCGATTATGAACTTCAGTTGCCGGATGATAAAACGAACATATTTAGCTATTTGAATGGTAAACTGATGCAGGTGGAGGCTAAATTGTTAGTTGGAAAAGTAATTTTCGAAAGAAAATAGATTAAATAACTTTATAAAACCTAAATTGCAAAAGGGAGAAAACAACACAAAAAGTTTAATTTTACGGCTTAAACAGCTATTATCGGTTAATAAAACAGCTTAATCAAGAAGGATTAAAAAATTATGAATAAGCAATTTGGATATGTGAAAGATGGGAAAGTTTTTCTCAAGTCTTTCAGAAAGTACCCTGACAGGGCAATTGGTGAAGTAAAAGATACAGAAGAAAATGCGATCAATTACTTTATAAACCGCTTTTCTGTTATAAAAGGAAAAGTAGATACCCTTGTCAAAAACGTAGAAACTGCGCAAAATAAAGGTTCTTTTTTAATGAGCCTGCTTCATCTCAAGGAAGCTGTCCCACAATACGACGCATTAGGCGATTTTGATTCCCTTATGGTGTTGCTAGAAAAAGCTGAAGGTACACTTGGAGGACTAATAAACATCAACAGGCAAAAAAACAAAGAGATCAAAACTGCCTTAATTGAAGAAGCAAGGCTGGCAGCTCAAAACCCTGATTGGAAAGAAGCAACTGCATTACTCACAGAGATCAACGGAAAATGGATAAAGACTGGTAAAGCAGAAAAAGATATTGATGAGGAACTCGACCATGAATTCAGAGAGATTTATGGAGAATTTTATTCCCGCAAAAAAGCGTTTTACGAAGAAATACAGGCTTTGTATGTTGTAAGGCTGGCAACATATACTTCTTTGATGGAAAAAGCCAAAGACATCTGGCGTAAAAAAGGGCATCCGGGAGAACTTAAGGTAATCCAGACAGCGTGGAAAGAAGTCGGAAATGTACCAAAAGTCATGCTGTTTCCTGTAATGAAGGAATACCGAAGAATCGTAAAAGACATTATAAAAACACATAAATTTGCCAAAGGTCCTGATACACAGAGTTATGCTAAGTGGGAAAGCCTTTGTGAAGAAGTGGAAAAGATGATTTCTACCAAGGACTTTTCTACTCCTGAAAAAATTAAAAAAATCCAGGAAAACTGGCGAAACGCAGGAAAACTTCCGTCTCATAAAATGGAGATCCTGCAAAGGTTTACAACTGCAATAGACAAGTATTTCGAAGTATCATACCTTGAAAATACAATGAAACGTAAATATCCTGGTATTGAATTACGAAGTACCAGAGAACAATTGGAAGCTAAAGTTGTACTGATGAAGGAATTTATCAGGAGAGAAAAACTTGAAATAGACAACCATAACGCCGAATTATCTAATGTAAGACCCGGTGATGCTGATGCTGATGCTGAACTGGTCATAAAAAAGAAACTTGCATTTCAGAATAAAAGGCTCGATAATAAAATGAGGTTATTAGAAGATATACAAAGGAATCTTCTCGCTATTTAATTCTTATTTTGAATAAATACCTGAAATACGGGATCATAGCCGCCATCATAATTGTGGGCATTAGCTTTGTTGCCAGTTTGCAAATCGAAAAAAACAATGACCATTCTTGGTCATTACCCAAAGTAAAGTCTCCAGCCCCAAACTTTAGCCTTAAAAACTATAAAGGAGAAGCTGTTTCACTTCAGGACTTTAAGGGAAAAATAGTTTATGTAAAATTCTGGGCAAGCTGGTGCAAAGACTGTGTGAAACAGGTTGTACCACAACGAAAACTGGAAAGTTCTCTTTCCAATAATTCAGACGTCGCCTTTGTAAACATATCAGTTGACCATTCTGATGTTGCCTGGAGAAAAGCTGTAGAACGAAATCGGTTAAATGCAGAACAACTCATTAGCCATGATGGAGATGAGCAAAATATCAATACGAACTATGACATTTCTGAAATACCCAGATATATTATTATTGGCAAAAACGGAGAAGTTTTAAACAACAATGCACCCCATCCGGGAGATTTAGATGCAGGATATTTTGCTCAATTTAATTGACATGCAAGACGAGCTTCATAAATTTTTTCTTTCTTTAAATTCATTCTCCAGGGTAAGCATATTGGTCCTTGCGAGCATTTTACTCGCCATTGTTCTCAGGTTCCTTATGTTGAGGGTAGTTTACCAATTGTTAAAAAAACGGTATCCTAAACTGGCGGACAGCCTGAGAACAAGGTTAGAAATTCCCCTGCTGGTGTTTTTTCCTATTCTGCTGTTCAATTTTCTCATTCATGGGAACAAGGATATTCAGTACTATGACCAGATAAACCATCTAATACGCATCTGCTTTATTGTATCAGCAGCTGTTTTTACCATAGCGCTTTCAAATATTCTGGAAGATATGCTGTATGTCCATCTGGAACTTCAGCAGAATGATCAAGGTGAAGTTAAACGTATAAAATCGCAGGTATCCTTTATTAAAAAGATCCTGGTCATGTTTATTGCGGTAATAGCCGTAGCGCTCGTGCTGATGAGTTTTGAAAAAGTGCGTGAATTAGGAACATCAATATTGGCCTCAGCAGGTATAGTAGGAGTTATCCTGGGGTTTGCTGCCCAAAAATCTATTGCCAATTTACTTGCAGGTGTTGAAATTGCTTTCAATCATTCCTTGAAAATAGATGATTTTGTTGTGGTGGAAAATCAATATGGCAGGGTCGAAGAAATAAACCTGACCAGTGTAGTAGTGAAACTGTGGGACCAGAGACGGATGATTTTACCCATAACCTACTTCACTGATAAGCCATTTGAAAATTGGACTCGAAATATATCTCAGGTTACAATTTCAATTTTTATGTATTTGGATTACCGGATACCAATACATGAAATAAGGGAAAAATATCTTCAGATAGTTACAGAATCCCCTCAATGGGATGGCAACAATGCAAAGTTTATCATTACTGAATTCAATGAAAAAACAATTCAGGTTCGCGCTACAGCCAGCGCTTCTGATCCTGACAAAGCATTTGAATTAAGGGCCGATCTCAGAGAAAAATTATTAGAATTTATAAACCTCAAATATCCCGAATTCCTTCCAAGGGTGCGGTTGGATGGAGTTGAATAATGTTCTTTTTAATATCAAAAATATTACACTTTTTATTGGTTCCTCTCAACTGGATCATTGTAATGCTGCTTATTTCCATTTTTATTTCTCCAAGGAAATCAAAGTGCCTTATTATTATTAGCCTGGTACTTCTTTATGTGTACACTACTGATTTTGCTTTAAACTATCTATTTAAAAAAATAGAATATCCCATGGTCTGGTTCAAAAATATCCCAGACAACTATGATGCTGCCATTGTTTTAGGAGGTATGGCCGCTGCAGGAAAAAAACCAGATGACAGGACTCATTTTCCAGGATCTCCTGACAGACTTTTACATGCTATGCAACTCTATAAATTAGGCAAAGTAAAAAAAATCATTTTATCAGGCGGCAGCGGTGAGATACTGGGTAAAAAAATACCCGAGGCAGAATATTTAAAAAACGTCCTTTTACTTTGTGATGTGCCTGATTCCATTATTTATGTTGAAAATGGCTCAAGAAACACACATGAAAATGCTTTGTTAACGAAAGAGCTTGTACATTCGAAATTGAAAAACCCCCAACCAAAACTCCTTCTCATAACATCTGCATGGCACATGAAACGATCAATAGGATGTTTTAAAAAAGAAGGGATGGATGTAACTGCTTTTGCTGTAGACAGCCAGCTTCCTGATGAAAGAGTTTACATTAGTTCATTTATTCCCAACCAATGGAACCCTGGCCGTTGGCAAATTATTATCCATGAATATTTTGGTTTACTATCATATAAACTGTCAGGTTACATATAATATCAAATGATCTAAGTACGTCTGAGGCGTATACTTTTTTATCTTTATTTGTTAAGATTTGCCCTTAACAATCTAACGAATGAAAATACTATTCTCCTTCTTAATTTTTTTCGTCTCTTTAAATCTATAGATCTTAATATTTTAACCCTTCCTGGGATCTATCTGTTAAAGATAATTACATCATCAAACGTTACATCCCAAAAAATTATCAAAAAAATAGTTCAAGAGGTAAATCCCTTTAAAGGCTATTCCGTATTATTCAGGATAGCTTTATTTTTTGGCTTGAAGAATTTCAACTCATTTTTAAAACCCTTTTATTATATGAAATATATTTTAACAATTTTATGCCTTGTTTCACAGTTAACGATTTTTTCTCAAAATATTCAATGGAGTAATAAAGTAGATGATTATTCTTCCACTTATGGTATCAAACTGTACTTGCCTGAAGAGGTTTTAGGTGAACCAAATTGTGTACCTCAAGGTGGTGACATTCCTGCAGCCTGGGCACCGGCAGAAATGAAGACGGAACAATCAATAAAGGTTTCTTTTAAAACTCCGGCAAAAGCAAAAAGGGTAATTATCGTGGAGAGCTTTAATCCGGGAGCTTTAAGCAAAATAATTGCTTATGATATTAACAACAAAGAAACACTGTTGCAAGCTTTGAAGGCGGAAAAATATCCTGCCTCCTACAAAATAACCTCAATTCCCATTCCTGCAGGACTGGAAATAAAAGCAATTAAAATATTTCTAAACACGACTATAGATTCAGTCAAAAATTCTATAGATGCAATAGGTATTTCATCAGACACAGAATCCTTTCTCCCTCAGATCCACTTACCTGCAGATTTGGTTTCAACAGAAAAACCCAATAAGCTCCCTTCATCAATCAACACTTTATCAAACGAACTTGGTCCTCTTGTATTGGCAGATGGCAGAAGTATTATATTTAGCAGGTCTGTATATTCCAGTAAAGCGGAAGAAAATAAGGAAGAAATGTGGCAGTCTGACCAAGATGAGAGTTGGAATTGGAAAGAACCTTTTAAACTCCCAAAACCTTTGAATTCGGGTAATTTTAGCTTTGTGTCTTCTATTACTCCAGATGGAAACAGTGCCTTGCTGGGCACAAGTTATGACCCAAAAGGTGAGCCCACAAACGGATGCTGCTCTTTCAGCCACAGAACTGAGGATGGGTGGGCCTTACCAGAAAACATAAACATGAAAAATTATTATAATTTATCAGACAAGGTGAACCATGCCCTTAGCAGCACTGGAAAAATTCTGATTATTTCAGCAGAAAGGAATGATTCGGAGGGATATAGGGATTTGTACATTAGCTTTTTGCAGGAAACAGGCAAATGGTCGGAACCTAAAAATCTGGGATTCTCAGTGTGTACAGCGGCAGATGATTATGCCCCTTTCCTGGCTTCTGATGATAGGACCCTGTACTTTTCAACTGCTGGCTGGCCAGGATATGGCAAAAGCGACATTTTTGTAATACATCGAATTGGTGATGACTGGTTTACCTGGTCGAAACCACAAAATCTTGGGCCAGTTATAAATTCTGACAGCGAAGATGCTTATTTCAGTATCACGGCTTCAGGTGATGATGCATACTATTGCAGTGGCACTGAAACTAATATGGACATTTACGAAATAAACCTTTCAGTTTCTCAAAGGCCACATCCTGTTGTTTTGGTCAAAGGAAAAGTCATTAATAAAAAAACCAATGAACCTGTTATAGCAAAAGTTTATTATGAAGATCTTCAAACAGGCATACAGGTTGGTCATGCAAGATCCAGGCATAAAACAGGACAGTTTCAGGTAATTTTATCATCAGGAACTAATTATGGTTACCATGCAGATGCTAAAGGTTATTTAAGCATCAGTCAAAACCTGGATTTGACAGACCTTAAAATTTACAAAGAGCTGGAGCAGGATTTACAACTTGTGCCATTGGAGCCCGGAGCAGTAGTAAGGTTGAACAACTTGTTCTTTGACTATAAAATGGCAGACTTGAAAGCACCATCTTTTCCGGAACTCAACAGGCTTATAAGGTTCCTTAATGAAAACAAGACAGTAGAGTTTGAAATTCAGGGCTTTACTGACAGTGTAGGCACACCTGAATATAATCTTAGGCTATCCGCAGACAGGGCAAAAGCTGTATCAGACTATTTAATGACCAAGGGCATAGAACCTAAAAGGTTAAAAACCAAAGCTTTTGGCGAAACCAAGCCATTATCGGATAATAGTTCCGAAAAGGGCAGAATGATGAACAGAAGAGTTGAATTCGTTATTACCAAAAAATAAGCTTTTTGTGTAATATTGTTGCACCGGAATATTGCAGCAATTTACAACCATGATATTTACTGAAACAAAATTAAAAGGAGCTTTTGTCATTGACCTTGAAAAAAGAAGTGACGAAAGAGGTTTTTTCGCCAGGACCTATTGTGCCGACGAGTTTGCAAAACATGGGTTAAAAACGAATATGCCTCAAAGCAATATGTCTTTGTCCAAGCATAAGCATACGATTCGTGGAATGCATTTCCAGGTAGATGGTGCAGAAGAGGCAAAATTGATAAGGTGTACAAAAGGTGCTATTTTGGATGTTATCATAGATATCAGAAAAAATTCTGAAACATATTGCCGGCATATTTCCGTAGAGCTCACAGAAGGAAACCACAGGATGCTTTACGTTCCTGAAGGTTTTGCACATGGATTTATTACTTTAATTGATAATGTAGAAGTCTCATATCAGGTATCTCAATTTTATTCTCCGGGAAAAGAAAAAGGGATCCGCTGGAATGATCCGCTTTTCGGGATCACGTGGCCTACATCAAATCCCATTATTTCAGATAAAGATGGTGTTCATCCGGACTTTATCAAGTAATTTTCAAAATGATCCCTGGTAAAATATATGCTTTATTGATTTCTGCATTATTTTTTCATCATTTATTATCTGCTCAACATACAACATCAGAAGTAAAGACTGATACAGTCTATTATTGCGATCAAAAAATTCAGTCGGTTATCTTAACAAATACCAGAAGTTTATACCATGGACAAGTCAGGTTTTTTTACAAAAACGAAAAAACTTCTATAACAAAAGAATATTCTCATGGATTGCTTAACGGCAAAACCATCTATTTCAGCGAAAAGGGAGATACAGTATTTGTAATGAAGTGGAAAGATAATGTTCTTGATGGACAGTCAGTTGCATATTACCCGAACAACCATAAAATGTTTTCTGAGAATTATTACGCAGGAAAACTTCAGGGAAATAGTGTTTATTTAGACTCTACAGGAAAGCTTTTCGAAGGTCCGTTCAATCAATTTTACAATATTGGACCTGCTTATTATTCAAGAACTACAAATTGTATTGCAGGGCGACCACAGGGGAATGTATTGTTATATAATGGAGAAACCGGTGACCTGTTAAAATTAATGCAGTTTTCAGATGGCAGAGTTTCAGGTAAATCTTTCACCTACAGACAGGATTCGATTATTTCGATTAGCAGTTATGATAATGGTAAATATGTAAAGGAAGATGACCTACATTATGGATATCACATTTTCATCTACAACAATTTTATAAAATCTGAACCCGACAATGATCATTTTATTTTTCTTCGTGGCTTGGCTTATCTAAGGATAGGAAAAGTTAAGAATTGCCTTGATGACCTTGAAAAAGCTATTGATTTAAACAAGGATAATTATAAAGCATACTACAACAGGGCCGTAATCCTTGCAGATTCTTTACCTAAATCTGCAATGAAAGATTTAATGCAAACCCTTAAAATAAAGAATGATTTCTATCTGGCTTATTATAATTTGGGCATACTTAATTACCGTGATGGACAATACAAAAAAGCCAGGGACAATTTCGAGAATTGTATCAGGTTGATGCCTCATCATTTACCCTCAATTCATAACTTATCCAATATTTATGGCTTGCTTGGTGATAACAACATGCAGGAATATTATAAAAATGAGTTCGAAAGAATAAGAAAAAAAGACAAGCCTAAATACAAATAATATCCAACCTGATGCTATACAATGCCGAATTTGCACTGCAAAGAATAAATGGTGAGCTCCTTTTACTAGAGTTTGGTGATAATCCAAGGGAGTTATACGAACCATTAAGGTATATTTTAGGCCTTGGAGGAAAAAGGTTAAGGCCCATGCTAACTCTTTTGGCCTGCAGCATGTTTGAAGAAAACTATTTTAAAGCACTCAAACCGGCTCTTGCGATAGAAGTTTTCCATAATTTCTCCCTGATCCATGATGACATTATGGACCAGGCAACGGTAAGAAGGGGAAAACCAACGATTCATCAGAAATGGGATGTTCCAACAGCAATTCTATCTGGCGATGTGGCCTTAGTAGAAGCTTACAAACTCATGATGGAGGTGGAAGATAATTTAAAAATGAAAGCTTTTAGGTTATTTTCTCAAGTAGCCAAAGAAGTATGCGAAGGCCAACAATCTGATATGCTTTTTGAAAAGAAAGAGAAAGTAAGCGTGGGCGAATATATGCAAATGATCCGCCTGAAAACTGCCGTACTTTTAGGATTTAGTTTACAAATTGGGGCTTTAGTTGGAGGTGCCTCTGATTCCGATGCCGAAAAACTAAAATCTTTTGGGCAGAATATTGGTTTGGCCTTCCAGATAAAAGATGATTATCTGGACAGTTTTGGTGATGGTCTGAAAGTTGGGAAAACAATTGGAGGAGATATCAGGGTAAATAAAAAAACCTATTTATTTACAAAATCATTAGAACTTGGCAATCATGAAGCTTCTAATAGATTACTGGAATTATATTCTCGTGAGGATAATTCTGATCAGAAAGTAAACGAAGTACTGGAAATATATACACACCTCAATATTCAGGAAGAATGTGAAAAGGAAATTTTCAATTTATATAACCTTTCTATCAGCAATTTAACGGGTTTAAAGACCAATATGCACAAAACCGCCAGGTTAAGGCGGTTTGCAGATGAATTGATAGAAAGGGTATTTTAATTCAGATCATCAAAGGCATAACAATTGCGGCCTTAACTTTTTTTCCATTTTTCAGAGTTGGTGGATTAAAGTCTGTTGAATCTTTAATCTTTCTCATAATAAGGATATCAACATCTTCATGAATGGTATTCTTGTTTCTAACTTTGTCACTTTACCGTTTTCATCCACAACACATATCACATAAAGTTTTTTGCCCATGTATTTTTTCACTTTTTCATAGGGGAGGTCTGTAACGATCACTGTATGATCAAAATCAATATTAGAAGACCTGGTACTCAGCTTAGTATCCATTGAAGTGTAAACGGTATCGCTTGTTAAGCTGTCAATGTAAAATGAATGTTGCTTAAGCGAATCTACAACATGAAAATAGCTTAAGTAATTAAATACAGTATCGTATGTACAAACCAGGCCATTTCCATTTACCAGCTGATCTTTTCCAGTAGAGTCCATAATATTATGAACATATATTTTTTGATCTGGGCCAATACTGCCTTTCATCCTGGGCTGCCCATTGCTGTAATAGTCTACATATAGACCAGATTTTCTTCCCATTGAATAGGTTGTTACTTTTTTAAGGTTGCCGTTTATTGTATATTCTTTGCAAACACCATCCTTTCGAGGGTGCATTGGTTCGCTTTTTAATTGAATAACCGGACAAGTGCCTTGAAGCTGACCATTTAAAAAATAAGTATTTTGAGTCCATCTTAACCCCTCTTTCTGTTTTTTAAAATTCTCTTTTAAAATATAAAATTGCGCTTTGTGCTTTGGAACATTATGTAAGTGATGATTTACAAATAAGGTATCGGTGCCTGGGTTTGCTGAGCAAATAACTGATACGAAAAATAGAAATACCAGGAAGATGGTATATGCTTGTAAAAAAACAAAACCTCCCTCTCCTCTTCTCCAAACGTTCTTGTTTAATGCTAGCTGTCTCATAATCGTGGCGTTTAAATTTTCAAAATCACATATTAAATTATTTTTGTTTTTATGTGGTAAGAAAAAAGAATGCCATGGGTTCAAACTTGTGAAACCAATGTTTAAGAATAATTATTCTTATAATGACTGAAAGAACAGGACGGGCAAGGTTGAAAATCTTAAAAAAATATTAAAGAAAATGAAGTACTATAAACCTGGTAATTTTATTATTTTCCAATATCTACTTTTTCAAGGGATATTGTATTCATAGCGTTCACCTGCAATCCCTTTACATAAGGCTGGGTCAATCTGATTATTTCATCATAAAACAGCACAATCACCGGGCTATCGTCCATGATCATCTGGTCCAGCCTGCTGTACATTTCATTTCTTTTTTCATAATCAGTCTCCTTTATTGCAGTTTCATATAATGCATCAAAAGCCGCATTTTTATAGTGGCACTTATTGGGGCCAGCCGGAGTAAAATTTTTACTGTAAAAAAGGGATAAATAATTTTCAGCATCAGGATAATCTCCCAGCCATGAAGCCCTAAAAAAAGGAGCAATTCCTTTGTCTATCATTTCTCTGTGAGTTGAAGCCTGGTTTACTTCTAAACTTACCTTCACTCCCAGGTCAGACCATTGTTTTTGAAGGAATTCGGCTATGTATTTGTACGGAGAACTGGTGTAAAGTTTAATTTCAGGCAAATCGCCGGCATGTTCAAATCCAGCCTCCTTTAATAATCTCAGCGATTTCTGAGGGTCATAATTATAGCCCTTGGTCCTATGCTGGGCGAAGTATGGAAGGGCGAGCGGAACTATACCATTTTCGCCAATAATTCCCAGGTTATATCTCAAATAAGCGATAAGTTCTTCCCTGTTAATCCCGTAATTTAAAGCCTGCCTTACTTTTTTATTATGAAATGGATGTTCTTTATTTTTAGAAAATGAACTATCTAATTGAAAACCAAGATATTCAGTATATAAGTAAGGACTCTTATTGTATTTAAAACGATTTTTAAACTCTTCCTTTAAATTTCCATCCTGCTCCAGGAAGAGTTCGGGGGAATTGTCTTCGATCCCTACAAGGAAATCCAGTTTACCTTGACTAAAGGTTAAAAATGCAAGCGTTTTGTCATTTATAAAAGAAACCTGAACCGCATCCAGGTAAGGAAGCTGCTGGCCTTTTTCATCTAATTTCCAGTAATCATTATTTCTGTGAAAGATAAGAGTAGAACCTTCGTCCCAATGTTTAAAAACAAACGGGCCAGTACCTATGGGATGAACCCTGAAATCCTTGCCATACTTCTTAATTGCTTCCTCCGGTACTACAAAACCATACGGCATTGCCAATATCTCCAAAAAAGCTGGAAAAGGTCTTTCCAGATAAATATTCAACACGTATCTGTCTTTAGCCTTAAAGCAGGTATCTGATATTTTTCCATTAGAATTCCGAAGTACTTTGTCATTAAAAATCCATGCACCGGGACTGGCAATGGTGGAATCTATTATCCGTTTAAAACTGTATACAAAATCCTCCGCTGTAACTTCCCGGCCGGTATCATTTGCAAAAACCTCATTTTGATGAAATTTTACTCCATGCTTCAGATTAAATGAATAAGTTTTGCCGTCATCCGAAATGTTCCAGCTTTCAGCTATTGAAGGAATAACTTTTAAATCATTATCAAGCTCTACAAGTCCATTGAATAATTGCGTTGCGGCGCGGATATTGGCTTTTGACCTGGAAAAAGCTGGGTCTAAGGATGTAAGGCTTTCATCTCCCTGGTTATACCGCAATATTTTATGCTTAGATTTCTCCTCTTGTGAACAGGAAAAAGCAACCAAAAGCAATAAACAACCTAAAAATCCTTTTAAAGTTTCAATCAAGATTGAGGAAGTATTTTAATACTGACAAAGTAACGAAATACCTATCCTTTGTCAAAGGTTAAGCGAGTTTGTTTAGTTTTGCATATAATTCCCACTATGGCTAAAGCCACCAAAAATTCCTTTAAACAGAAACCGTTAACCGCCAAATCTTTAAAATCTTCCAAATCAAAAAAAACCAGTATTGGGTTTTTAAAAAAGTTTTTAATATGGTGCCGGAAAGCTTTATTTATTTTCTTGTTAGCCTCCTTTGGGTTAACTTTTATATACCGGTACTTAAATCCCCCTTTTACGCCCTTAATGATAATTAGGACCGGTGAACAGATTATAAGGGCTGAAAAGATAAAATTCAAATATAACTGGGTGGATTTGAAAGACATGTCCCCTTTCGTAGCAAAATCTGCATTGGCTGCCGAAGACCAGAAATTTTATGAACATAATGGGTTTGATTTCGACGCGATATTCACTGCTTTTAAAACAAATCAATATTCAAAAAAAATAAGGGGAGGAAGTACTATCTCTCAACAGACGGCTAAAAATGTATTTTTATGGCCAGGCAGATCGTGGATTAGAAAAGGAATGGAAGCTTATTTTACTTTTTTAATAGAGTTTATGTGGCCAAAAGAAAGGGTATTAGAAGTTTACCTGAATGTAATAGAAATGGGAAAAGGCATCTATGGAGCTGAAGCGGCTGCCCAAACATATTACGACAAATCATGCAAAAATCTTACAAAAGCAGAGTCTGCTGCAATTGCCTCAATTTTCCCATTACCTCTAAAATGGAGCCCTGTAAATCCAAGTCCATATTTAATAAAAAAGCAAGCCTGGATTCGCAAGCAGGCTGATTTTGTAGTTTTGAAGGACTTTTGATACTAAAAAAAAGACTATTAGTTAGCATTCTAAATGCTTTTATGTGCCTAATTATATTTTAGTGATATAATGATATTTTAAATTTTCAACCTAAAACTTACATGAAGGCATGAATTTTTAATTATTCAAAGAAACTGACTTTAATGAAAAAGTTTAAAAGGGTACTTCTTGTAGATGACGAGTTAATATGTAACTACATTAGTATCAAATGGGTAAAAAGACTGGATATCGCGGAGAATGTGCACGTTTTGACAAACGGAAAACTCGCATTAGACTTTATTACCCAAAACTGCCAGAAAGACCGTTTGGACAATGAAAAAGATCTTGTTTTACTTGATATTAAAATGCCCGTAATGGATGGCTTCCAATTCTTGCAGGAACTGGATAGGGCAAGTTTACAATGTAAAGAACATTTAAAAATTGTGCTCCTCACCTCTTCTACAAAATTTTCTGATATTAAAGAGGCCCATAAATATGGTGTGGACGGATATATAGAAAAGCCTTTGAACAGGGAAAAAATAGAATCACTCATTGTGAAGCTTTCTTAGCTAATCATTTCCAGATACATTTAATCCTACTAACCCTACTATTATTAAAGCCATAAATGCCATTTGCACTGCGTTTAATTTTTCTCCAAAGTAAAATATCCCTATCAAAGCCACTAGTACTGCGCTGGTCCCAGCCCATACAGCATTTGCCCAGCCAAGGCTCAAATATCTTAATGCAAGCGTAAAAAAAAGAAAACTTAGTAAGTAAGTAACAATTGAATAAGTAAAATGCAATTTGTTTTGAAAACCATTACTTAGCTTCATAAAAACTATAGAAGCTGATTCGAGAATGATGGTTAACACCAGGTATAAGTATCCCATCACTTAATAATTTGCCTCAACTAATCTGCGGTGATAATTTATTTGTCCAAGGTGGTAATTAAGGTGCATGGCAAAAAACAACAAGTAACCCTCAACAGATTTTTTGCCCGCGAAATCAAATTTATATTCTCTATTCAATTCATCAGGGCTGAGATTATGGATTACCTCATTTATCATTTTCTTACAATCAGACAGCTTTGCCAGCAATTCACTTTTAGGTAATCCTTTTATAGAAAACTCCTCCTCTCTCTTCCTGATATAACCCGTGTTTCCTAAAGTTGCGCCGATAAAATGGCTAATACTTCCAATAAGGTGTAAGCATAAATTTCCCGCCGAATTACTAATTCCAGGTTTTACCATCCAAATATGTACTTCAGAAGCATATCCATCAATTTCTTTAAAAAGTTTATCAAGGTCTCGCAAGTAAACCTGTGCAATTTCTGAAGCTTCCATTTTTATTTATTACGGAATGAAGTTAAAACAAAAATAAGATAAAAATATGTTCCTAAATCTGCCTTTTGTGATTGTTATACTCAAATTTATCGGGGATCGAAAACCAGCTTATTTAAGCTTATTTCAAAATAATGTGAAAAATATGATGTAAAAATGGAAAAATCATCAGCATCGGGCATGAATATTTAACAATTACTTAGACATCATCTATGATATAACAAACTTAATAGCCATGTTAGAATTCAATGTTTTACAATGGGCGCTCCTAGTTAGCAATGGATATAAATACTTTCTTTTTATAGAAAGTTCTGAAAATGAGCTAAAAAAACCAATTGAAATGCTGGTTAAAGTTATGCCATTTCAAAAACTGCAAGATGCAAAAGCTATTAAATCTCTCTACGGTGATTCTGTATTTCTACTAAAATCAATTAACGACTATGAACTTATTTATGATATTGCGCAGGGAATAGATGGAATAAAATATTTGATCCATAACTATGTTGAATTACAGAAACTGGAAATCAAAAAGGCCATTGACCTTGTCAATTAATCAAATACCAATACCTTTCTCAGAGTAAATCGACAGGCTTTTCAATTGCCAGAAAATGTACCAGCTTTTTCTTATTATTGTAAACTGGCTGAATGTTAAGCTGGCAGTAATAAGGAGTTCCTTCCTTTTTATAATTTAAAACTGTTGCCGTAATCTGGTCACCACATTTCAATGCCATTCTGATCCTTTCATTCGTTTTCATGTCAGTATCCTTCCCTTGCAGGAAATTAGGTTTTCTACCGATGACTTCATCTTTAGAATAGCCTGTCATTTTTTCAAATTCAGCGCTTGTAAAACGTATATGCTGATTCACATCTGTAATAACAATGGCAGTTCCCAAATCTTTTAATAATCGTTGAAAATCAACACCAAGGGACCATTTATACCTTATAGATAGTTTATTTATTTCATTCCAGTCCTTTTCCCAGGTTTTCAGTTTAGGTTTTTTTATAAATTCCCAGGCACAAATTAAGGGCGTGACAGTAGCATTTTTGTATTTCAATGTTACCATTTCAGAATATTCCGCGCCGTTTCCCATCATCAAACTATAAGTGGAATCAAAACCAGCATTTGATGATTTTTGTTAGATTAAATCTGTAAAGATTAAATGTTAGAGCATTTCTTATAAAAACCTTCTATATGAAAATCGGATTTACTTCAAAAATTACTTAATGGGCTTTAAAACGTTAGACGTTTTATGAATGAAATCCTAACAAAATCCTTGTCTATCTTTATGGCAAGGTTGTTTGAATATTACTGAATTGTTAACCATATGCGACCATTTCTAATAAATAAAATAAATTGTTAACAATTAGGTAACATTAAATAACGAATTCCGTAATATTGTATCAGGATCTACCATCAAAAATCAGAGTCGAAAATGAAAACATTACATACCTGTTTCGCAATTTTGATAATGCTTATTTCCATGAGCAGCGGGATATCCCAAACACTTATTTGTGGTACTACTACTGAACAAAATCATGTTTCAGAATTATATAATAAGTCAAAGGAGAATGAACCTTCAAAGAATGAAACCAAAGGTGAAAATCTTCGGAGAAAGAAGAAAAAATCAAATGATATAAAAAAAGATGAAATAGAAGACAAAACAGCTTCATTATTGTTTGTAACACCATAATTAACTTGAAAATCTTTCAAAAAAAGGGAGCCAAAATTTTGGCTCCTTTTTTTTGTTAACATTAACATAACACTGATTTAATATAGGGGTAATCATTTTTTAACTTTTAAGGAACAATTCCTTAATACGTTTGCATTCCTAAATTTATTAAATGAGATTTATCAAATTCAGTCACTTCTGTTTGCTATTAATCGTTGCTGTGAATGTGAAAGGCCAAAACCGGGATTATCAGTACACCAAAATGTTCTGGACGGAGACGATAGTAGCTGGCAAAATAAAATCCAAATTCGGATACCAATTAGATTATCAATACAGAAGATCTGCAGAACCAAACCTTCAAACCGGAGGTGATCATAACAACATTTTTACCAAGCCTTTTCAGCAAGTTGTAAGACCGTGGATACATTATCAGGCAAATGAAAAAATCAGATTATCGCTTTCTCCTATCGGGTGGTGGGGAACCTGGTCTGGAAGCCATAACAATCTTCAATTTGTTCCAGAATTTCGAATTTGTCCTCAGGTAACCTTAAATCAGTTTTTCGGCAGGGTTACAATTTCTCATAGATATAGATATGAGTTTAGATTTTTCGGAGACAAAAAAACAGCTGAAAGTGGCTGGGATGCCACCCAAGGCTACAATCATTTTACCGATGACATGCATACTAAAGGCAGAATAAGATATTTTATCAGGGCAATTACCCTTTTAAATAATACTAAGCTTGACGTAGGTACTTTTTATCTTAATATCTACAACGAAATATTTTTAAATACAGGTAAAAGTGTTGCAAATACAAATTTGCTTGATCAGAACAGATTATTTTGTGGGGCAGGGTATAGATTCAATACACTTTTCAGGCTGGAAGCTGGTTATCTAAGTCAAACTGCATTCAGGTTTAACAATGTGACTAAGGACAATATTGAACAAAATAACGTTTTACAACTATTTTTAATTTTTGACGATTTTAACCAAATATTTAAAAAGAAAAGCCAGGAAGGCGAAACCAAATAAAGGTTTCTTTTAGAAATAAATTCACAAGTTATAGATGACTTCAAAATCTATAAATTAATTCTTAACTGAAACATCTATCGCTTTCGAGTCTGTAAAGGTACCTGTAATAGGGAAATTAATCATACTAGACCCTGTGACGCCATTGACGCGAATTTGACCAGTGCGGTCGGCTGTTGCACCATTTGAATAACGAAAGCTGGCAATGGCTGTTCCTGCAGTCCTTGCTAAAATGTTAAAAGTTATAGAGGATCCAATAGCAATATCGATGTTAAGATAACCCTGACCATGCCCCAGCATATTTCTATCCTTCCTAGGCAGATAGAATTGATGCCTTTAATAATAGAATGGGAAGTAAACCTCGTTTGTGATTAAATATTCTTTTTAAATAAAAGTGTGACAGTATTTAATTATTTGTTTCAAAAATTCCAAACAAACAAGAGCTGTTAAAATTGCATTCTTTCTGAAGATTTACACTTTTATGCATCAAATAAAAAATATTCTAAATTTGCCCGATGAAAAAGAAAGTAATACTGATAATAATGGACGGTTGGGGAATTGCAACCAACACTAAAGTTTCTGCTGTTGATGCAGCCAATACACCTTTTGTCGATTCTCTTTATACCAAATATCCTCACAGCAGACTTGAAGCTTCAGGATTAGCAGTAGGTTTGCCTATAGGCCAAATGGGAAATTCAGAAGTTGGCCACATGAACATTGGCGCAGGAAGGGTCGTTTATCAGGACCTTGTAAAAATAAATCTGGCAGTTGAAAATAAGACAATTAACAAGGAGCCTGCGCTTGTTGAAGCATTTCAATATGCTAAAACCAACAACAAAAAAGTGCACTTTATAGGATTGGTTTCTGATGGAGGTGTCCATTCACATATAAGCCATTTGAAAGGTTTATGTACAGCTGCCAAAGATTTTGGCCTTGAAAAAGTCTTTGTTCACGCTTTTACTGACGGAAGGGATACTGACCCAAAAGGTGGCATTGGATATATAAATGATTTACAGGCACATCTTGCAAAAACCGGTGCAAAAATCGCTTCTGTTATTGGCCGGTATTATGCAATGGACCGAGATAACCGTTGGGAAAGGGTTAAACTCGCTTATGACCTAATGGTAAAAGGAACCG
>JANYCH010000385.1 GCA_025360395.1 Cytophagales bacterium
TTTAACAACAAAAATCTGGAATTGTACTTGCAGGAGGATGTTGAGGTCACTGTTACTTAAATGCTCTGCAATTTAAAAAGAATAATTTATTCTTCAAAATACTAATTGAAAATTTGTTTGAATAAATATGATATTTCTTTCAATGTGCCACATATGTTTATCGAACGAATATTTATTCTGTATACTTCCTATTGTCGAACCAGTATTAAAATACTACGTTAACTTAATATTATGTCGGTAATTTTTTAAAAGTTAGAATGCTCAAATTTTTCAAGCCGCCTCAACCTATATCTCCTTTACCAGAGGAGAAAATTGATTCTGTTTATAATTCAAACAGATGGAAAGTATTTATTGGGATTTTTATAGGATATGCAGGTTATTACCTGGTAAGAAAAAACTTTTCTATGGCTATGCCTGATCTTTTAAAGATAGGTTATACTAAAACTGACCTGGGATTTGCTATTTCTGGGGTTTCTATAAGTTACGGGATAAGTAAGTTTGTAATGGGGACCCTTTCAGATAAAAGCAATGCAAGGTTATTTCTTTCCCTTGGTCTGGCATTGTCTGGAATAACAATGCTTTTAATGGGTACAATTACCTGGGCTACAAGTTCAATATGGGCTATGTTTTTCTTATTATCCATTAACGGATGGTTTCAGGGTATGGGATGGCCACCTGCGGGAAGGGTCATGGTTTATTGGTTTTCTCACAAGGAAAGAGGATTGAAAATGTCTATCTGGAATGTAGCTCATAATGTTGGCGGAGGTTTAGTAGGTCCGATGGCTTTTTGGGCTACAATCATTTTTGGCATTTGGCAGAGTAAGTTTTTTTTTCCTGGCATAATGGCCATTTGTCTTGCCATATTAGCTTTTATATTGATCAGAGATAACCCTCAATCATGTGGTTTGCCGCCGATTGAAGAATACAAAAATGATTATAGCAATCCTTATCAATCAAAGGATGATATTAAGATGTCAGCCAGGGAGGTGTTTTATAAATATGTTCTTCACAACAGGTTATTATGGTATATTGCCTTTGCCAATGTTTTTATTTACCTGGTAAGGTATGGGGTGTTAGATTGGGCACCGACATATCTTGAGGAAGTAAAGGGTTATTCATTAAATGAATCTGGATGGGCATATTTTGCCTTTGAATATGCCGGAATTCCAGGAACATTGCTTTGCGGCTGGATTTCTGATAAGATATTTAAGAGCAGAAGGGCTCCTGCCACTATCCTTTATATGATATTTGTTTTGATAGCTTTATTGGTTTATTGGAAGAATCCTCCGGGACACCCTACCATAGACCAATTAGCTTTGGTAACAATAGGTTTTTTTATTTATGGTCCGGTAATGCTTATAGGTTTGTTCGCTATCGATTTAGTCCCAAAGAATGCCGCAGGTTCAGCTGCCGGACTTACAGGATTATTTGGTTATTTAGGAGGGGCTGTATTTGCTAATATTGCAATGGGTTATATATTGGATCATTATCAATGGAATGGTGGATTTATGGTCTTAACATCTTCTTGTGTTTTGGCTATGTTGTGTATGATACCAACTTGGAACAGGGAATTAAAACGATCATCATGAAATGGTCTTTATTGATATTGGTATTTTGGTTCAATAACGTTACAGGTCAGAAATTGAATAAAGTGGGCAGAGATAAAATTGTGATTGCACACCGGGGTACAACATTCTGGGCACCTGAGGAAACTGAAGCTGCCATGCGTTGGGCGAGAAACACCGGGGCCGATTACCTGGAATTTGATTTGCAAAGAACCAAAGATGGTAAGCTTATTGCCCTGCATGATAATTCTCTTATCAGGACAACCAATATTAAAGAGGTCTATCCAGAAAGGAGTGGCCAACCAGTTTCATCCTTCACTTATTTAGAACTTCTTAAACTTGATGCAGGGTCATGGTTTAACACGACAAATCCAGACAATGCAAGACCTGGATTTAAAAACCTTGACATTTTGTGCTTGGAAGACATAATCCAGATTGCAGAAGGTAAAAGGATATGCAGGGATAAAAATGGGAAAAGGGTAATTGCAGAACTTAGTGACGGACAAATATACTCTTCCTATGAACTTGACACTGAAGACAATGGGAATAGACCCGGATTATACATTGAAACAAAACTACCCGGGTTATTTCCCGGAATTGAAATTGATTTGAAAAACGAACTTATAAGATTGGGCTGGTATAATCAAGATACTGTTAATTTGAAAAAACTGAAAGTAATCAAAAATAAAATAGAGATAGGAAATACACCAGAGAGGGTTATCCTGCAAACTTTTTCTTTGGAAAGTCTTCGTAAGCTCAATAGTAATTTTGCTAATTATGTACCCAAATGCATTTTACTCTGGCGTGGTGATGACGATGGAGATATACGAAATGATGATATTACAACGTTTAGAAAACGTATTCTTGCGGGAAAAGAAAATGGGGCTATCATTGCAGGGCCAAGTATCGCCGGATTACCAAAC
>JANYCH010000387.1 GCA_025360395.1 Cytophagales bacterium
ATATTTCCTAAACCTAAAACAGCCGTCCCATTTGTGATAACGGCCACAAGATTGCCTTTTGCAGTGTATTTGTAAACATTTTCAACATTTTCCGCAATTTCTTTGCAAGGTTCTGCCACCCCGGGAGAATATGCAAGTGCCAGGTCCAGCTGGGAACTTAGCATTTTTGTTGGGACTACTTCTATTTTACCTGGTTGGCCTTGAGAATGGTAATTTAAAGCGTCTTCTTTGCGTATGATGATGGACATTTTTAATATTAAATGTTTTGATTTTAAATCAGATGCTGCTTTTGGGCAATAACCTTTCGTCCCAAAAGAAATTCTCATTTCTTATAAGCAATACATTATGGTTATTAAAATCCTCGTGTGCAGTATTAATGATATAATTAGATTCTTGAGGAATAATAGCTGAAGGAACTTTTAAAATAAGTGATGATCTATTATTATACCAATCAGCACCAATTGATTGGAGCTTAGAGTAAGCTGTTACAAATCTCCAATTCTCGGGAAGATCGCTTTCCTTAATCTCATTGTATAGCCTGCGATCATCTGATATGGAAATTACCATTACCCGATAAATAATATTTGTAAGTATAGAAGATCTGTGTACCACCAATTCCAGACTTGACAGAGACCTTGAAGAACCCGTATATAAAACAAACTGCTGATCCTGATTCCACCTTGCAGGTGCCCCCGATGCTATTAATTTGGAAGAATACTTTTCTAAACTTATCCTGAAAACTTCCATTCTCAGGAATTATCGCCGTATTCAATACCAGTAAGATTGTCATCTACTAACTTGATTCCATTTATAGTTCCAAGAAAATCCAAGGGACTTTTGCCTCCGAAATGATAATTTGGAGTTTCTAGCCATTTATAGAAATTTTCTGAAGTACCAAAAATATCTATTCCATGTTTCAAAAGTGACAATAACATGATTACATGTTCTTGCAGGTTTGCATTTAATTCCGATGAAGATTCCTTGTATGTTCTGTAAGTTTTAACATTCAGATTTAACCAATTAGAAAGTATTAAATCGTTATAGTGACTATAATCCTTTAAGGCATTGATGTAATTTCCAGTTATTTTCTGAGAATAAATATACTGAACCACCTGCCCGGGAGTCATTCTTGAAGGGATATCTTTTAAAATGTCTTTGAGGATCATAATCAAAAATAGGCAAAATTACTTTTAACAACAAGTAAAATTACCTTGAGCAGAGTGTTTTACTTGTCAATCTATTGTTATCTCCTCTTCCTCATTTACTTCAATTGCTTTTTTCTTTTCATTTTGTATGGGTGATCCAGTTTTAAATAAGCTTTTAAATTCTTCTTTTTCCTTTTTCCAGCTGTCTTTCACTTTGTCTTTAACTGCCTGCTTGTCATATGCAACGACGCAATTATCTGCCGGACCTGTAATTGTTAGAAACAATGTCGTATTAGTACCCTCTTCTTTGATCGCCCCAAAAACAGCATCAGGGTCTTTTTTCTTAAAGTTTTTAAGAGACACTCTTAACCTGTAATCCATATCGCCTGCAAAAGTGTGGGTTCCAATAATCCCCACTGTATTCAAGTTAGATTTTATTTCCATATCAGGGATGTAAATTACTTCCTTCTCTATCCTGATTGTATTTTTTAATTCACTAAAGCGAATATTGGCAAGTTCTTTAGCATCCACATATCTGGCAAGCTTTTGCATAGGTTCAAAATTATTCAGTTCCCCGTTTTTGATAGAAACATTTAAAAGTGTTTTTAAACTTTTGGTTAAGATGTTATTCTGATTATCTAGCGGGACATACAGGTCAGCATCCATGGTTATCTGTCCTTTCAGGTTTTCCTTTGTCAGGAAGGTTTGTCCGAAATTATCAAACATATATAATACACTGTCTACATTCACATCTTTACATTTGGCATTGCCTGTAAACAAAGAAATATTAGGATTAATAAAATCAAGCTTACCATCAAACCTGAAATTTCCCCCTCCGGATTTCATACTTATGTTATTAGTAGACAAAACATCATGATAGAGATAAACCCTTCCCGTTACATTTGAAGAAGAGAATTTTTTATAAACCACTTTTTTGACGTCACATTGAAAATAAAACTTTCCTTCTTTTGGAATGATGCTGGTATTTTGTCCTGATGTTTCTGTTGTCCCTTTTTCCGGAAGGATAAGAAGTTTTTCAAGATCAAGGTTGTTGGCAAATAATTGCAGTTCGCCTTCAAGATCATTGCTGCTTCCAGCCATGTACATAAGGTAATGGTAGAGATTACCTTTCAGCCTGATGTCCTGACCCTGAGCTTTTGCCGTTAATTCATGGAGGTATATAGCCTTGTTATCAAAGGAAAATTGTGTCGACAAATTCTGGACAGAAAAATGATTTCCCTTTGTACGAAAGCTGCAATTGTCAATTTCAAGGTTTCCATAAGAACTAACTTTCTCAAGCGTGCTTTTATGATCCAGGTCTTTTTTATAACCTTCAAAGAAAAGGTCAGTTTTTAATTCTCCTTCCAGTGATTCAAGGGTTTCAAACTTGAAAATTTGTTTCAGGCTGCCAAGTTTGAATGAACCGTTGAAATTGAATTTTATATAGGGGTTTACAAAGTTTCTTACTTCAAGATCGGAGGTAAAAGTACGGCCGTCTATTGATCCTTGTACATCGTTGAGATGCAGATATGAATATTCACCCAATGATTTTTTTCCATTGCTGTACTTTCCTGTAAAAGAAATATTTTCAATTTTCTTGCTCAGATCGGGGTGAAAGAAACTGGTATTGTTACATCCAAAATCAAATACTGCTTCCGGGGCAAAATGTGAGTCCACTTTACCTTTTATTACCCCTTTAAAATAAATATTGCCTTCACTTTTATAAACACCCAATTGCTGGCTGAGGTCTTTTGGAAGCAAAGCCACAATAGTTTGAATAGTCGTTTCCTTTCCGGTTAGGGCCAATACAATATCCTGACCAGAATTTACCCCAAATTTCCCTTCCAGGTTGAATAAGGATGATCCAATGAATATATCAGAAGGTTCTACCTGGTAATAATCTGATGCCCCATTATAAATTATTGAAGTATTAAGCTTGATTTCTCTCGATGCCAGGTAATCGTGCTTTTCAATGTTTATTTTATGGACAAAAAAGTCGCCCCCTACTTTTACCCCCCAGGACTTGTTATTGGCCAGAAAGTTTGCTTCACCCTTGCTGCAGAACAAATCGTAAACCTGATGGTTGATCCGGTTTTCAAAAAGGATCCTTACTTTTTTTAAAGTAATCTCTTCGAGGTTAAAAGATACTGTAGAATTTGTTTTGACAGAATCGTCTGAAGGGTTTAAAACTGTAAAATTATTTTGACCATCTTCCCTTATTACCAGGTGTATGTCTGCATTTTCAATGATAGTCTTTGATATTTTGTATTTGCCGTAGTAAACGTCCAGCAAATTGAAGCTTAAAAGTATTTTGTCTGCCAGAAGTAGATGAGAATCGTCGCCTAAAAAAGATCCTCTCATCTTTATTTTATTAAATTCAAGAGAAACATTAGGAAAGGTTTCCCAAAAATCAATGTCTATCTTTTCTACAACAACTTTGGTATTCAGCTCTTTATTTAATTCACCAACAAGGGTGGCAATTATCTTGTCCTTAAACTGATAAAGCAAAAATGAAACTGTTCCCAAGACTAGTGAAAGAACCAGTATTAACCAAAACAGAATTTTCAGAATGGAACGAAAAGTCTTCAATAGTACCGCTTTACAATATTATACGGAAAATTAACCAGATATAGGCAAACAAAAAATTTAAAGGATTTTTAAAGCTAGCGCCATACCACATAATTCCCTTATTGATAATATATGAAATTGTATTTTTATTGAATTGTGTTTTCGGTATTTTAAAAATGACTATTTAAAGAATCTGTTAAGAAACTTTTATTTCACTAGCAGTTTCCATAGTTTTGAAATGCTAAACTTAACATCATGATGAACCGTCATTTTTATATTTTCTTTTTTATAATTTTTGCTATTCAGGTCACAGCCCAGGAGAAGTTTGTTTTAAGTGGTACAGTTAGAGATTCTGCTAATGGAGAAGACATGATTGGGGCAACAATTTATGTGAAAGAAGCTAATAGTGGAGTGGCGACTAATTCTTATGGTTTCTTCTCTTTAACCTTACCAAGAGGAACTTATACTATATCTGTAAACTATGTTGGTTATGTTTCTTATGACCAGACTTTAGAATTAAATTCTAATACTAAACTTGATATTGCACTTTATGAACAACGTTTAGAAACGAAAGAGGTTGTCGTAACAGCAGAGAGAAAAGACGCACAGGTGAAAAATCTTGAAATGGGCGTAAGTAAATTGGAAATGAAGCAAATAAGCTCTATTCCTCCTTTATTAGGTGAAGTAGATGTAATCAGGAGCATTCAATTATTGCCTGGTGTTTCCACAGTTGGCGAAGGGGCTTCTGGTTTTAATGTAAGGGGAGGCGGGGTAGACCAAAACCTGATACTGCTTGATGAAGCACCTGTCTACAATTCTTCTCACCTTTTTGGTTTCTTTTCAGTTTTCAATCCAGACGCTGTAAAAGATGTAAAACTTTCAAAATCTGCCATACCTGCACAATACGGAGGTAGGTTATCATCAGTACTTGATGTCAGAATGAAAGAGGGGAATATGAAAAGGGTAAATGTTCAGGGCGGTGTAGGGGTAATATTCAGTCGTTTAACTGTTGAAGGCCCAATAAAAAAAGATAAAGCTTCTTTTATAATTGCTGGCAGAAGATCTTATGCAGATGTGCTGGCAAGGCCATTTTTGAAAGGTGACTTTACGAAAGCCAAATTATATTTTTATGACCTGACCGCAAAAACTAATTACATTATCAATAAAAACAACAGGATATTTCTTTCAGGTTATTTTGGAAGAGATGTGTTTGGCGCAACTGCTGCCACATTCAGTTGGGGAAATTCAACGGCTTCTCTTCGATGGAACCATCTATTTTCCAGTAAGGTTTTTATGAACCTTACAACATATTACAGCAATTATGATTACAAGCTGGCATTTGGAAAAAAGGGGGAAGATGATTCTTTTGAATGGACCTCCAGGATTCTTAACTACAGTGTAAAGCCGGATTTTACATGGTTTGTAAATAATAAAAACACAATAACCTTTGGGGCACAAGCTATTTATTACACCTTTAAACCAAGTAATGGAATATCGGTATCTAAAGGAAAAACCCGCGATATCAGTTTGCCTTTAAAATATGGGGCTGAAACCGCCATTTATTTGGCCAATGAACAAAAGCTTTCTCCAAGATTCAGCGTTTCTTATGGATTGCGTTTTTCATTCTTTAATTACCTGGGAGCTGGAAGTGCATATTCATATTCAGAAACATCTGGAAATTATGTAAGGAATCCAGTATCAGTTCAAAAGTATCAAAGCGGTGAAACTATAACGAGTTATGCTAATCCGGAACCAAGGGCTGCTGTAAATTTTTCCCTCTCTGAAAGTTCTTCCCTTAAGGCCAGCTACAACCGCATGGCACAGTACATCCATCTTATTTCTAACACTACTGCATCTATCCCACTCGATATTTATACCCCAAGCACAAACAACCTTAAACCACAATTGTCTGACCAGTATTCAGTTGGGTATTTTAAAAATCTAGGTAAGAATGGAGGAATCGAAACATCCGTAGAAGTTTTTTATAAAGACATGCAAAACCAACTGGATTATATAGATGGTGCTTCTTTAAACTTTAATCCTAATTTGGAGGGAGAAATAATTCCCGGAATAGGACGTGCTTACGGCGCTGAATTTTATGTGAAGAAAAATGAAGGCCGGTTTACAGGTTGGATTAGTTATACACTTTCAAAGTCGGAAAGAAAAGTAATGGGAATAAATCAGGATAATTGGTATCCGAACAAGTACGACCGCAGGCATAACTTAAGTATAGTTGGTATTTATGAGTTAACGCAAAGATGGAGTGTGGCCGGAACGTTTACCCTTGGTTCCGGAACACCGTTTACATTTGCAACTGACAAATTTCAGGTACAGGGAATTACAGTTCCTTATAATCCTGGCGACCCGAGAAATAACTACAGGTTGCCAACTTATCACAGAATCGACCTGTCTGCTACTTTGAAAAGCAAGGTAAGAGAACATAGTTCAAGGATATTTAAAAATTATTCCTGGGAGATGGTTTTTGCTGTATACAATATTTATGGCAGGAAAAATGCATTTGCCATCCTACCTCGGCAAAATCCTGACGATCCAACCATTAGTGAGTCAGTACGATTCTCAATTTTTGGCGCTCCGATACCCGCTATAACTTACAACTTCAAATTCTAGTTTTATGAAAAAGATATTTTATTTTATATTTTCCATAATCTCCTTATTTTCCTGTACAGATAAGGTTGATTTGAGCAAAAAACTTGATAGCGGGAAAACTGCTCTTGTTGTTGATGCGTTTATAAATGATCTTCCAGAGAAGCAAAAAGTAGTGTTGACTTCAACACAATATTATTTCGACAATTCCGGTCCGAAAATGGCGACGGGAGCAACCGTAATATTAACTGATTTAAATACCCGGCAATCGTTCTCTTTTTTAGAAGGGAATGTGGGAGAATACTATTCAGCCTCAAACGGGAATGAATTTATAATTACCGGGCACGCTTATCAATTAAACGTTTCATATAAGAATGAGAACTATGTTTCATATTCTTTTGTTAACCGCGTTGTGCCTATAGACAGTATAACTTTTGAAGCAAGCAAGAAACCTTCCGGCGAAGAAATTCCAGGATATTTTGAAGCCGAATTCTGGGCAGAAGACATTGAGGGGGCAGGTGACAGGTACTGGATCAGAAGTTATAAAAACGATGTCAGGTTTACTGATGCAAACCATTTGGGCATTGCTTATGATGCTTCATCTTTTTCAACAGGAGAGACAGATGGGGTTACTTTCATCTTACCTCTTCGTCAGTTTTTTATAAATGAACAGGATACAACGAAAAAATGGAAACCAGAACAAAAAATAACAGTTGAAATCTGTTCAATAACCAAAGAAGCTGCCTTTTTCCTTGCACAGGTCGTGACACAATCTTCATTAGGGAGTGGTACTGGAGTAGGAGGGGCGATTGGTGCTTTGTTTGCTACACCGCCGGCTAATGTACCTACCAACATTAAAAATATAGATGATAGCGGCAATAAGGCCGTTGGATTTTTCTGTACATCAGCAGTGTACAGGGCGAATACAATTGTTCCGATAAAAGCAATCCGAAAACCATAACAATACTTGAATATACTTAGCCTCCCTTTGGAGAAAACAAATCAGTTTTCGAAACTATTTTTAGATTATGTAAACGAAAACATAAGCCTTAAACCTTTTTACGGCAAATATCCTTCTTTAGAAAATTTTAAAAAACAGATTGAGGATAAGCATTTTGAGTCATCTAAAAGAATAATACTTGCAGAGGCCTTCAAATCCCAATATAAAAAGGAAAATCTTTCCTCAATTCAACAACAAAATATCAATCAGTTATTGTTGGCTGAAACCTTTACAGTCACTACGGGCCATCAATTAAGCCTTGCCACTGGCCCATTATATTTTATCTACAAAATCCTTAGCGTTATCAGGCTGGCAGAAGAATTAAAACATCAATATCCGGATAATTATTTTGTACCAGTTTTCTGGATGGCGACAGAAGATCATGACATTGAAGAAATAAACCATTTTTATCTCTTTGGCAAAAAGTATGAGTGGGGAACTCCGGAGAAAGGGCCTGCAGGGAAAATCTCCACACATAATTTAAAAGAACTTTTTGAAACGGTTCCGGATTGTCCTTCCTGGCTTTCAGACGCTTATTGTCACTCTGCCTCTCTGGCAGAAGCCACCAGGAAAATAGCTCAGTATTTATTTGGCCAATATGGATTGTTGGTAATAGACGGGGACGATCCAAATTTAAAGAGGCAATTTTCTTTTGTAATGGAAAATGACTTGTTAAGGAATAAATACGCCGCTATTGTTAGAGAAACCTCAGAAAATCTTCAAAAAGAAGCATACAAGGTCCAGGCTTTTGTCAGGAACGAAAATTTCTTTTATCTTAGAAATCAATCCCGTGAAAGAATTGAAAAGCAAGATAAAAGCTTTAAGGTCCTTAATTCGGAAATATCATTTGATCAGGATTCGCTAGAATCTGAAATTAAAAATTTCCCTGAGAAGTTCAGTCCAAATGTAATTCTAAGGCCACTTTACCAGGAAATGATTTTGCCAAACCTGGCATATATTGGCGGCCCGGGAGAATTGGCTTATTGGCTGCAGCTAAAAGGGGTTTTTGATTCTGAAAATACCCCTTTCCCTATTCTTTTTCCTAGAAAATTTGCCACAGTAATTGGAAAGGGCCTTTTGGATAAATTACAAGCTGCAAATCTGGAATTTGAAAAATTGTTCTTATCAGAAAGGGATTTTTTTGAATTGTTAATTGAAAAACTTCAGGTCGAAAAACTGGATTTTAATGAAGAAGAAAGTTTACTGCTTCAGATAAAAAATCTTCTGTTACAAAAGGCCACCAAAGCGGATAAGTCATTCTTCCCAGCAATTGAAGCTGAAATTTCCAAAACAAGTAAGGGTTTGGCAGATTTAGAAAAGAGGCTCAATAAGGCAATTGAAAGCCGGCATGAAACTGAATTAAATAAACTTCAGAATTTGAAGCGAAAGCTTTTCCCAAATAACGAGCTTCAGGAAAGAAATGACAATTTTTTAAATTTTTATATCAATAACCCTTATTTTATCGAATCTCTTCATCAGGATTTTGATCCTTTTGTATTTAAAATGGATTGTTTGATGTACTAAGCCCATTTTGTTTATTTCAATTCAATGTGTTAATTTGTCCATATACACAGGCTGTAATATGAAATACTTATCGGTGATGTTTTTGTTCGTGGCGTCCCTGGCCCTCGGCAGAAATAACCAAAAAGTAACCGGTCTCACAAATTACAAAGTACCAGAATATCACTTTACCGATAGGGATGAAAAGGAAAGTTTTTGGAAAAGGGTAACCTTTGGAGGAAATATTGGTTTGCAAATAGGCAACCCAACCAATATTTTACTTTCACCAGCTATTGGCTATATTCCCAAAGGCAAGTTGTTCCAAGATAAATTTATGATTGGCATTGGTGCAACTTATATGTACCAGAAGATAAAATACACAGGTTTAAATTACGAA
>JANYCH010000388.1 GCA_025360395.1 Cytophagales bacterium
TTTGACCAGTTCTGTAACTTATAACAAGCTGAATATTACTCAGAAAGAAAATTTGTTAATAACTTTTGGCTTGTCCCTTGAAAAATATTTTTAAATTAATCTCATAGACACGACTGCAACTTGTGTTACTAAAAGCGATTAAGAAAATAGCATTATTTTTTAAGTTTGGCATTTAACATGTCTAATTCCTTTAAAAAATCAAATCGTACCTTCTCAGCGTAAGGGTTTTCATTTTCGATTGTAAGAAACAGATCCCAGGAATCCTGGCCAAGGTTGCGTTTGATGTCAAGCAAATATTGGTAAGCTGGTGTTTTTTGTTCCACATCAGGAATATCCATTTCGTTCACAGCACGGCCAATGAAATGTGTAAGTGCTTGTACATATGCCATTTGCATATCATGAACTTCTGGTGTACGGATGAGGGTGTTTAGTTTTAACTTTCCTGATAAAAAGTGTATGAGTTTATCAAAATGATCATAACGGACTTCACACGCAACAACGTTTAATCCAGCCACACCATTTTTGCCACTTTGGGGACCAAAAAGAGGATGTATTGCTGCAATAAAAACATCTTCATTAAGATATTTCTTCATTAACTCTACAGGCTTTACCTTAACAGAAGCAACATCAATGACTAAAGTACAGGCTTTTACTTTGGGACCAATAGATTGCAAGAGGGTTTCCATGTGTTGCACAGGCACACATAAAATAACAACTTGTTTGTTTAAAGCATCCTCAATATTACCAAGCCAACCTACACCTAGTGCATGTGCTTCGCGGCTTAAATCTCTTTGGTCATAAGCAAATACCTGGGCAAATGGAACAAGGTGCTTAACAATAAACTGTCCAAAATTCCCAAAGCCTATGAAACTGATTTCTTTTACCATGTTATTTTACTTCAGGAAGAACATTTGCACTAAACATGATCGTTTCTTTCCCGGTTTTTGAATCTGTAAGGATTGTAATCGTTTTATTTTGAATTCCGGTTTTACCTTTTGAATTGAAAAAGATAGTAATGGATCCCGTTTTTTTTGGTGGAATAGGTTCTTTAGGCCATTTAGGAACGGTGCAGCCACATGTCACCAGAATATTGGAAATTATTAAAGGGACGCTACCCGTATTCTTAAATTTATATTCATGGCTTATCTTGGTCCCAGGTGCAAGGGTTCCGAAATCATAACTATTATGTTCCCAAAGTAATACCGGCAGGTTTGTAGAATCAGAAATATCCGGAAGTTTTTGGCAGGTCGTGGCTGTAAGCAACACGAGGTTAAAAAGTATAAGATGAGTTAAATAAAGTTTCATTATTTAGAATTGGCGAATATAATCAAGATTACATCTTTTATAAATCAATTTAATAAGAAACAAAAAAGTAGGCCCCAAAAACTGGCTGACTTTCAATTTTATATTCTAAATAAAAGCCCAATACAAATGAAATCATTTGAATCATCTTGCTAAATATTATAAATCTCAATGAATAAAAAGTAACACAATTGAAAGTTATTTTTTATATCCCCTTCTGTGTTGTCTTCTGAAATCCCAGGGTGCTTGTTGACCAGGAGTTTCCCAAAGGCCTAAATGATGGAATTTTGCATTTTTCTCTAATGCCGCCAAATGTGGGTCTTTTGAAAATTTTATAAAATGCCATGCAAGGCCCCGCTTTAATAATTCCTCGTTCAAGACTTTACCATTTCCGAGTTTTACCCACGATACAGCTCTTTTATAAGGATCATAATATTTAATATCAATGCATACATTTTCATTCAGTAATATTTTGCTTGTATAGGATTTGGCCTCCAAACCAAATTGCTGATCATGTTCAGGACAATCGATATAAGCAAGTCTGACTTTTAATTTCAGATTTTCCTCCAAAATGATAGTAAAAGTATCACCATCATTTACTTTTATAACTTTTCCACATTGGCCTAAACTTTTATTTGTTATATAAATGAATAAAAGAAAAAGTAGTCTCATAATACTTTGAAGTTAAATATCCGTAACAAAGAAAAAAACTTTTCGCTATGAATATCGGGGTACCAAAAGAAATAAAAGCATATGAAAACAGAGTTGGACTTAGCCCTTCTTCAGTTTCCGAACTTGTAATATTTAATCACAAAGTTTTTGTTCAGTCGGAAGCAGGTAATGGATCAGGTTTTTTGAACGAAGATTATGTTAATGCTGGTGCTACTATCGTAAAATCAATTGAAGATTTATATAGTTCTGCCCAATTAATAGTCAAAGTAAAGGAGCCGCAAGAATCAGAATATAAACTACTTAAATCAAATCATATTTTGTTTACATATTTGCATCTTGCAAGTTCCCAGACTCTTACGGATGGGTTATTAAATAGTGGCGCTACATGCATAGCATATGAAACTGTTGAAAAAGCGGATGGAAGTCTTCCTTTACTTTTGCCAATGTCAGAGATAGCAGGACGTTTATCAGTAATTGAAGGAAGTAAATACCTTCAGAAAACATTTGGAGGCAAAGGAAAATTAATAAGCAGTGTACCTGGTGTTGCTTCAACAAAGGTACTTGTAATTGGTGGAGGAATAGTGGGAACAAATGCAGCAAGAATGGCCTCAGGTCTGGGGGCCCATGTTACTGTGATAGATAAAAATATAAACAGATTAAGACTTTTAGAAGAAATATTGCCTCCTAATGTTAAAACGCTTTATTCTAACCGAAAAAACATTCTAAATGAATTAAGGCATTCAGATATTATTATTGGCGCAGTTTTAATTCCAGGGGCCCAAGCTCCTATGCTGATTCAAAAGGCTGATTTAAAAATTATGGAACCCGGCACAGTGCTCGTAGACGTTGCCATTGACCAGGGTGGCTGTTTTGAAACTTCAAAAGCTACTACCCATTACGATCCAGTGTACAATGTTGACGGTATAATTCATTATTGCGTTGCAAACATGCCAGGTTCAGTACCAAGAACCGCAACTGAGGCGTTAAACAATGCAACCTTGCCTTATGTACTGGAAATAGCCAACAAAGGAATTGACGAAGCTTTAAAAAACAGTGAAATAAAGAAAGGATTGAATATTCAGAATGGTAATTTAACTTTAAAAGCATTATTAAGACACTAAAAAGGAATTCTTAATAATTGACAATACATTAGGATTATAAAACAAAAGTATGTTTGAAGGAATTAAAGAAAGATTTAAAGATTACGTAGATACCAAACTGCAATTGTATCAATTGACCATAGAAGAAAAAATGGTGGGTTTTGTTACTTTGTTTTTATATGTATTTATCATGGGGGGGTTATTGTTTCTGACTTTTGGTTTTATCCTCATATTTATGGCCAAAATAATCAACTACGTAAGCGATAATCAATTCCTTGGTTATGGCATAGTAGCCAGTTTATGTTTATTTTTGCTTTGGTTTCTAGCCCAGACAACAAGCAGGGATCGGATCACGGACAAAATCAAAAAACAAATACTATTAAACATTAAAAAGTAATAGCATGGAACCTAAAACAAATTCAGCTTTCGATTATGACAATGAAAAAGCTGCCTTAATCAAAAAAACGAACACTATGGAAAATAATCTGGATTTTGAACTAGATAAGGTGAAAGAATATTTGCAGGAATATGGAAAAAACATAGCTGTTATTGGTGGAAGCCTTTTAGCAACATATTTGCTTGTGAAACTTATTACCAGTTCTTCTTCAAATGAGCCAAATATCAAAAAATCAAATGAGAAATATTCTACACCTCAGTCACCTGTTGTCCATGTAATCAAACAAACATCAGAAAGCGCCATTACAAAATCTATAAAATCAAGTATAGGCCTATTTTTAATGTCAATTGCCAAACAAAAATTAATGGAATACTTGAATAAAAACCTGGCTAAAAGTGAATAACTTAATTTTTGAGAAACTTTTAAATCATTATAAATCAGGCCATAAGGCTCTTGCTATTTTAATTGATCCTGACAAAACCGATGCTGACCAATGTCATAAATTGGTATTAATGGCCAATGAATGTCAGGTTGGATACTTTTTCGTTGGTGGCAGCTTAATCACCACCAACAACCTTGGGAACATAATTAAAGTTATAAAGGCAAATTGTAATATTCCTGTTCTTATTTTTCCGGGTAGTACTTTGCATGTTGATTCTCATGCTGATGGATTATTATTCCTTTCTTTGATTTCTGGGCGTAATCCCGAATTTTTAATTGGCCAGCATGTTATTTCAGCGCCAATTATCAAAAGAAGTAATCTTGAGGTAATTTCCACAGGTTATATTTTGATAGATGGGGGAAATGCAACATCTGTATCATATATCAGCAATACAACTCCTGTACCACATGATAAACCATCCATTGCTGCCTGTACTGCTATGGCTGGAGAAATGCTGGGAATGAAGGCTATTTTTCTTGACAGCGGATCGGGAGCTAAAAGGGTAATTGACAGAAAAACAATTGCTTATGTACGAAAATCTATCGAATGCCCATTAATTGTGGGTGGTGGCATAGACACTGCAGGCAAGGCCATTGATGCCTTGACAGCTGGAGCTGATATTATCGTAATAGGAAATGGGATTGAAAAGCAACCTTCCTTGCTTATTGAAGTTTCTGAAAGGATCCAGGAATATAATCAGTCACAAAAGGAAAATAGGATATTTTAATTCCAGAAAGATCTTTTTGAGGATTAGCATTGATTTTTAAAATCTTCTCTACTCAATAATTTCTTTAGGATCACCAAACAGCTAATATTGAAGCTTAACAAAATCAATCAAAAACAATAAATTCATTTCTCTCCCATTTACAATGAAACTCTGGCAAAAGGACAACGATACAGACAAGCTAATTGAAGGTTTTACCGTTGGCCAGGACCGAGAAATGGATATGTTCCTTGCCCCGCATGATGTATTGGGTTCAATGGCCCATATAATCATGCTGGAAACTATTGGTTTGCTGGAAAAAAGTGAGTTGGATATATTATTGAAAGAACTTAAATCAATATATAGTGAAATACAAAAGGGCAATTTTGAAATAGAAGATGGAATAGAAGATGTCCATTCTCAGGTTGAATTACTGCTGACATCCAAACTTGGGGACGTTGGAAAGAAAATCCATAGTGGCAGGAGCAGGAATGACCAGGTTTTGCTGGATATGAAGCTTTTTACAAGAGATGCTATAGAAGAAATTGCCCATTCTTCCAGCGAACTTTTTGACTTGCTTACGGAACTTAGCGAAAGGTTTAAAGATCATTTACTACCCGGCTATACCCATCTTCAGCTTGCAATGCCATCCTCATTTGGGCTTTGGCTGGGTGCATACGCAGAAAGTCTGGCAGATGATATGATAGTTTTACAGGGGGCTTATAGGATTTCCAACAAAAACCCATTAGGTTCCGCAGCGGGATATGGTTCATCTTTTCCATTAAACAGAACACTTACTACAAAACTACTTGGTTTTGAAGGACTTAACCACAATGTGGTTTATGCACAAATGGGCCGTGGGAAAACCGAATATTTAGTAGCCTGCGCATTAAGTTCTATTGCCAATACTTTGGGGCGGTTAGCAATGGATGTTTGTTTGTATATGAACCAAAACTTCGGATTCATCACCTTTCCTGATAATCTTACAACAGGTTCAAGCATTATGCCTCACAAAAAGAACCCTGATGTGTTTGAACTAATAAGAGCTAGATGTAACCAGATCAAAACACTACCCCAGGAAATCCTGAATATAACCACCAATCTTCCATCTGGTTACCACAGGGACCTTCAACAGATAAAGGAATCGTTTATACCTGTATTTGGTGAACTGGAAAGTTGCATTGAATTAATGCATTATATGCTCAAACATATCCAGGTTAAGACTGATTTATTGAAAGACGAAAAGTATTTATACTTGTTCAGCGTAGAGAGGGTAAATGAACTCGTTCTTTCAGGTGTACCATTCAGAGATGCATATAAGCAAGTGGGAAGTGAAATTGCAGATAAAACATTTGCCCCACCAACGAAACTGAACCATACCCACGAAGGCAGCATAGGAAACCTTATGACAGAGAATATCAGGAAGATGATGCAAAAAAACCTGGCTGACTTTAAATTTGAAGAAAAGAACGAAGCAATAAAGGCTTTGTTAAAATAGTTTATTCTTTTCAGACTTCTTTAATGCCCTTTTCGCTTTTCTGGTAAGGGAATTGTGCTTTTTTTCAGGACTTTTATCCAATAACAGTTCTTTGGGTAGGATTAGGGGTATTTCAATACCTGAATAATTTTGCTTTTCCAGTACCGAGGCCCTGGTAGGCTGCTCTGCAATACGCCATCTGAACCCTTTTAACCTTCTGTCAGGATCATTTATTTCTCTGGGAGGGAAAAATGTAGCTTCCGGCTTTTTTTGAAATACAATGGTTTTAACTTTCTTGCCCTTGAAACGGACAGTCATGTCACTGCACTGAACCTTATTCATTCCGATAAGGCTTGTGTCGCCTTCTAATGCAAAATAAACACTTTCCCCATTTCCTTTTACATCGATTTTTTCTATCCGGCTGCTGTCATTGAAGTGAGTGAGCATATTTCTTCCCTTAACCTGATTGAAATTTCTAAGGCTGTCTGTTGAAATTACGAACG
>JANYCH010000086.1 GCA_025360395.1 Cytophagales bacterium
GAATCAGGATCATTATTTAAAGAGGGATGAGTCATAAATTCTACAATATCCCCTTTCCGAAACCCTTGTGATAAACCTTTTTGAAATGCCGGTAAATTGGCTTCCTTTTCAATGCTAAATGTTGGTATCAGTACGTCTGGAGAAATGACATCATCATATTTAGCAGAGATGAGGTGGAAAAGATATAAGACTGCCATTCTTATGCTCTGATAAGATGAAAGATTACATTTCCTGATTGTGGTTATACCATTTTGCTTTAACGAGTTTGTTATGACATTTCCCAAAAATGGATACTTATGGACATGCTGATGACTATCTGCATGAGATATCACAACACTATATTTTAACAGCTGGTTTATTTGGGCTTTGATTTCTAAATCTATTTCCTCAGCAGATACCAAACCGGCAATATATCTCAGAAATAATTTTGATGCCGGATAGAACTTCCCGTTTTTATCTGTCAAAGTTTTCACTTCAGAAGCCTTACTTAAAGGAGTTCCTTCGATGAGATTGACATGCAGGCCTGTAGATATACCTTTGATTTTAATTAATCTTTCTATTAAAGAAGGCTTTACAAAATTTGCCAGTATGGTGGTACTTGAAATAAGGTTTTTTTGTGCAAGCTCTAGTATCGCTTCACTACAAGAATCATCCAATCCGAAATCATCTGCATTTATGATAAGGTATTTTCTCACGATCCTGCATTGTTAGTTTTGGACCGAATGTTATATAGCGTATTATTCTTTTTTAGGAAATAATTATAGATTCCAACTTCCGCTATTACGCCAAAGCCAAAGAACATGAATCCTAGAATGATGAGGAAAATGGAAAATAAGAATTCCGCGAGATAGTTTTCTTTTATTTTTAATCCAAGAAAGAAAAACCCAAATAATATTCCTCCTATTAGGAACAAACCAATCAAAAAACTGGCTATACCGACTACACCAAACAAACGAAAAGGCTTGTGCATGTAAGTAAGAAAGAATTTTAGAAAAATAAGGTCGAGTATGACTTCAAAAATAACATTACTGAACTTGTAATTACTTGTTCCTGCCTTACGCTCATTGATCTTCAATGGTATCTCGGTAAACCGCATTCCTTTTCTTAGTACCAAAGCACCCATAAACCTGGTGGCATCACCTAGAAAATTTAAATTATCCAGCTGATATCTCCGATAGGCCTTGAAAGTAGCACCGAAGTATTTCATTTTTACTCCGGATATTTTCTGTATTATAAAGTGTGCAGTATTTGAGATCCACTTTTTAAATCCTAATTCTGGCCGTTCTTCTTTATAGCCACCAACCATGTCATAACCTTGATGCATCAATTCTACAAATCTTGGTACGTCTTCCGGATTATGCTGCAAATCGCCATCCATAGCTATAATTATTTCTCCCTGGGACGCTTCAAATCCTGCCCGGAGTGCGATGGTTTGACCGTAATTTCCTGCAAGATCAATTCCTTTAAGAAAATTATATTTTGTTGAGAGAGAAATGATTTTTTTCCAGCTATTATCAGAACTTCCATCATTTACTACAATGACCTCAAAAATATAGTTTGTTGAAGAAAGTGTTTCAGCTAACCTGGAGACCAGTTCATCTAGATTTAATTCTTCATTATATATTGGAATAACTATTGAAACGTCACAATTCATTAAAAAACTATTAAAAACTGATTAAAGTACATAATTACGCAAGTTTTTTGATTTTATTTTTCATACCAGGTTCTGCTTAATGTAAGAAAAACACATTTTCTAAATAAATAATCAGAGAAAAGGAAGATTCTCCATGACATAATGTATCTGCAAAAATGATGGGCGGTCTGGTCACAGTTCAAGGATTGACACAATATGAATGTTCTTAAAAATCTGGTGTTATAATTAATTCTATATCGTTCGACTATTGTCTAACCCAGCCACTAAACGGATTATTTAACATTTTTATATAAAATTCAATTTAAGAGACATTAAACTCAGGGAAAAGACTTTAAACTTCCCGGTAGTTATTTCAGAATTTATCCAGGCAGAATGTGTAAGTTGCTTATTCCAAATCAATTGAGGAGTTTTCTGAAATGGTTAGATAGGATGATCCGGAAAAAATACCATGCCTGTAAATTGTCCTTCTTTTCAATGGCTACAGTTGTTACAGAATGGTTTGTGCTCCTGCACTTACATCCTTTAAAGGAAAGGAAAGTATACAAATAATAAAAGTGTCAAAAGTACACTACAAAAGTACAGGCCATGCCGGAGTAAAGATTTGAATGAAAACAATGAAAGCAACACTCATTAAGTAAAATCATTTTCCTTCTTTCTGTTTCAAATCTTTTAAACATTTCATCATCTCTTTTTGCGATTCCATCAGGGATAGGATTTGTTCTTCCATAAGCAAATCTATTTTTTGGTGCAGGTTTCTTATTTCTATTTCTGACTTTAAGTTTATCAGGTAATCATTTTCTGCCCTTTTTCTGTCTTTCTCTTCCTTTCTGTTTTGGCTCATCATAATGATTGGGGCTTGCAAAGCCGCAATGCAAGAAAGGATAAGGTTCATTAAAATAAACGGATAAGGATCGAATGGCGTTTTCGTGATCATGTTGTATATGATCCAAAGAGACAAGAAGACCGCAAAATAAATGATAAAATTCCAGCTTCCACCAAACCGGGCAACATTGTCTGATAATCTTTGTCCTTCCGTGAGCAGTTCTTCAGGTGGATTTTCCAGGTTATAGATAATCAGGGACTCTTCTTTAATAGCCTCATCGACCAAATGATGCAGTTTTGAAATCAATTCACTGTGTTTTATACTTTTCTTAACCTTTTCCATGAACCTGATTTTAGTACATGCAAAAGGTAGTGTAAAAAAGTTTGGCAACAGTTATTTTCTTTGGTATTACGGTTCTGACACAGGTAATATTACTAAATTGAAAAATTTATCATGAACAGATTTATCAAATAAATTACATCTAGAAAATAACAAGTGGTATTTATGTAACAATCTACGTGAATTGTGTAACACTTTAGGGATGAATATATCCCAATTTTGTGTTGTGCAAAATATTGCAAATTATAAACCCAGTTCAGCATGAAAAGAAATATACTCAAATCAATTACGGTGCTTGCTTTAGCATCAGCGTTTGGCAATGCAAATGGCCAGGCACCTACGTTAGGAACAGCAGCAACTTTTGCCTTATTTTCATCTAACGGAGCGGTAACCAATACCGGTTCTTCCTTAGTAACTGGCAATGTAGGATCTAATAAAGGTGCTGGTACAGGTTTTGGAAATGTAAATGGTACCATGCACGATATGGATGCAGCCAGTGCAAAAGCTTCTTCTGATTTATTAATTGCCTATAATCAGCTTAATGCTGCAACAGCCACCAGCAATCCAGCACCATTATTAGGAAACGGACAAACCTTGTATGCTGGAGTTCATTCCATTGGGCAGGCAGCAACTTTAAATCTAAAACTTACCCTGGATGCAAAAGGAGATGCAAACGCAGTATTTATATTCAAAATACAAGGAGCATTTGCATCAAATGCCTCAGCTAAAGTGATTTTGGCGAATGGAGCACAGGCATGCAACGTTTTTTGGAAAATAGAAGGAATGGTAAGCCTTGCATCAGGAACTACATTCCGAGGTACTATAATAGCCAATAATGCTGCTGTAAGTCTCTTGTCAGGAGATACGCTCGAAGGAAGAGCATTTTCTACAACAGGTGCTGTCTCTATAAGTAATTCCCTTGTATATACTCCTGTTGGTTGTGGGAGCCCGTATTTAACTGGACCAAAAGCACCAGACATGGGAACAACCAATTGTTATGGCTTGTTTTCAGCAAACGGTGCTGTTAGTAATACTGGAGAAACACATATTATAGGAGATGTTGGAAGTAACAAAGGCCCTGTTATAGGATTTAATGCTTTATTTGTTTCAGGTAAAATTCATTTAAATCCAGACAATTCAACCGCACAATGTTCTACAGACCTTTTTACCGCTTATAATTATCTTAACCTTCTTGCTCCTGATATTGAATTGCTATATCCTGCACAGTTTGGTAATAACCTGGTGCTTACTCCTCACACTTATTTATTAAAAGGTGCTACAACTTTAACTAATAAGGTGTACTTGAATGCGGAAGGAAATGCAAATGCAGTTTTCGTTTTGAAATTAGCCGGGGCATTAACTACCAGCACTTACGCAAATGTGATCCTGATGAATAATGCACAATCTAAAAATGTGTTCTGGGTAGTTGAAGGTGCAGTAACTATCAACAATTACTCTATATTCAGAGGAACAATTATCTGTAATAATGGGGCTTTAGGGGCAATAAATACCGGTGTTTTACTCGATGGAAGGGCTTTTACAACCACTGGTGGCATTACAACCACAGCCATGACCACATCAATGGCAACTGTTTGTTTCCCAACCGGAATTACCGCTAGCGAAAATG
>JANYCH010000029.1 GCA_025360395.1 Cytophagales bacterium
GTTGGGTAAAACCTCTTCCAGGTAAAAAATTTAAAGCTGTATGAGTAAAAATGTCGCTGTTATAGGAGGCGGAGCTGCCGGATACTTTTTTGCCGTTAACCTGGCATTGAATGTCACAGGAGTTAAGATCACCATTTTTGAAAAAACATCTAAGATTTTAACCAAAGTAAAAGTATCAGGAGGCGGACGTTGTAATGTGACAAATACTATATCAGCTCCTAATAAACTTGCCGATAATTACCCCCGGGGCAAAGTCTTTCTTAAAAAGCTTTTTAATAAATTTTCATCTTCAGATACTGTGCAATGGTTTTTAAATCATGGTATTAACCTCAAAACTGAACCAGATGGAAGAATATTTCCGGAATCAGATTCTTCTCAAACTATCATAGATTGTTTTGTCAGGATTGCAGATAAATATAAAATTGAATTAAAGTATAATACCCCAATTGATAAAATTGAAAAAGTTGAAAATGGTTTTTCCCTGAATGGGGATGAACTTTTTGATTATGTCTTTGTTGCCACCGGTGGAAGTGCCAAATTAGAAAGCTACAAATGGCTTGAGGATATTGATCTTTCTATCCTGAAACCTTTACCTTCATTATTTACTTTTAATATTCCAAATAAGGCATTAAAAGGACTGGAAGGTGTTGCTGTGCAAAATATCAGGATTAAAGTTGGAAAATCCACTTTGCAAACTGAAGGTGCTTTTCTTGTAACACATTGGGGAATAAGTGGTCCTGCAGTTTTAAAACTTTCAGCCTGGGGGGCGGAAGAACTGGCAGCTATGAATTATACTTTTAAGGTTTTTGTAAATTTCGTCCCTGCTATAAATGCTGAAATAACCAAAACTGAAATTTTAAATTTCAAGGATAACAATAAGAATAAATTAGTTTACGGACATCGTCTTTTTGACCTCCCTTCCAGGTTGTGGGAACGGTTGGTAGAAATAGCAGAGATTGATAAAACGCTGAGGTGGTGCGATTTATCAAAACAGCATTTAAACAAACTGGTTGAAAACCTAACAAATTTTACATTTGATATAAGAGGGAAAACTACATTTAAAGAGGAATTTGTAACCTGTGGAGGTATTTCACTGGAAGAAGTAAACAATGAAACCCTTGAAAGCCTGAAAATACCAAATCTGTATTTTGGAGGTGAGGTATTAAATATTGATGGAATAACAGGAGGTTTTAATTTTCAGGCTGCCTGGAGTACTTCATGGGCGGCAGCCAAAGATGTTGCAACCAAAATAAATGCCATCTCATGATCAAGGTAAAAAAGCAAAAGCATCTGTTAAAATTTAAATTTGACGCAGGAACTTCAAGGGGGGTATTAAAAGAAAAGGAAACCTGGTTTGTTAAGATTTATGATGATCAGAATCCTGAATATAGTGGAATAGGTGAATGTGGTCCATTAAAAGGATTAAGTATAGATGATGTAACTGATTTTGAAGTTCAGCTTCAGAAAATAATAGACCTTAAATTATACGAGAATTTAGAGAATCCCATTTTTCAGCAATTTCCTTCTGTACGGTTTGCTTTTGAAACCGCCTTTTTAGATTTAGAAAATGGCGGGAAGAAGCAAATTTTCAACAATGATTTCTACTCTTTAAAATCAACTATTCCCATCAATGGCCTCATCTGGATGGGGGAGAAGGAGTTTATGTTAAACCAGATAAAAGACAAACTTGATGCCGGGTTTACCTGTTTGAAAATGAAAGTTGGCTCAATAGATTTTGAAACGGAATTGGAGATATTATTTACTGTAAGAAAGAAGTTTGGAAATAATATAACCCTTAGATTAGATGCCAACGGAGCATTTGAACCTGAAAATGTTTTATCCAAATTAAGTAAACTTGAACCGTTTGATATTCACTCTATAGAACAGCCAATTAAAGCTGGTCAAACTGAATCAATGACAATTATTTGTCAAAAAACTCCAATCCCAATAGCACTTGATGAGGAATTGATTAATATTTATGATCAGCAAAAGGCAATGCTCCTTACCCGGATAAAACCTCAATATATTATTCTAAAACCTACATTACTTGGTGGGTTCGCTATGTGCAACGAATGGATATGCCTTGCCCAAAAAGCCGGTATTGGATGGTGGCTCACTTCTGCTTTAGAATCTAATATTGGTTTAAATGCAATAAGTCAATATGCTTTTGAAAAAATCAAAGATCTAAACACCAAACCATTACAAGGTTTAGGTACTGGTTCGTTATATTTAAATAATATAGAATCGCCCTTACAAATCAGCCAGGGAAATATTGTCTATAATTCAGACTTGTCCTGGGCTTTAACCTGATAAGTATTGTTGTTGAAGTTTCTTAAACTCTTGATTATACAATATATACCAATCAAAACCATGGGTATGCTTAAAATCTGTCCCATGTTCAATGCCATTTCGTCTTCAAATTCAACCTGGTTTTCTTTCAGGAATTCGTAATAAATACGAAGTGAGAACAACACAGTGCAGAAAATACCAAAAATAAGGCCGGTTTTGTTTTTTATGTCTGTTTTTAGGTACAAATACCAAAGAACTCCAAATAACACAAAGGTGCTGATAGCCTCGTATAACTGGGCTGGGTGACGGGCAAAGTCCTCACCGTTTTGTACAAATATAAATCCCCATGGAACATTGGTAGGCTTACCCACAATTTCAGAGTTCATCAGGTTCCCTAACCTTATCAAACCGCCACAAAGTGCCACCACTATCACAATCCTATCCAAAATCCACAAATATGGAACCTTTACTTTCTTGCTGAACAAGAATAAGGCAAGCAAAATACCAACAGTAGCTCCATGACTTGCAAGTCCGCCGTTCCATACCTGTAATATTTCTAATGGATGTTTGAGGAAGTATTCAGGTTCATAAAATAAACAATGGCCTAACCGGGCTCCAATAATGGTTGCCCCAATCATATATAATGTTAAAGTGTCAAGTTCTTCCATTGTCCTACTATCACGCCTAAAAATATCTTGCATGATGTAATGTGAAATGATAAACCCAGAAGCAAAAAACAGGCTGTAGTACCTTAGAGCCCAAAAACCAAAATTCGCAATTTCGGGTGAAACATCCCAGTTAATAAATACGTACATATGTAAACTTTAAAAGGTAAAAATAGCACAAACCTTTTCAGCATTCCTATGCCAATAACCAAACTTAATCTCGACCTGTTATCTAACTTACTGAAAGACAATAAAAATGCTATTCGGCATGCATTGGAATTATTTGTAGAGACTACCAACGAAGATATGGTTCTTCTGCGAGATAAGATAAATAATAAAAAGTTTCTAGAGGCTTCGCGTCTTGCACATTCATTGAAATCCCGATTTGTTTATTTAGGAAATGATGACGCATACGAGAAAGTCAAACTCCTAGAAAGATTATTAAAAGAAAGCCCGGACAACACTTCAAATGAGATAAATACTTTATTCGAAAAGTTAAGTTTACTCATTAATAACTGCATATTTCAGGTAAATGAAGAGTTAAAGGCATTAGAATGCTAAAATTCCACAAATGTTAAAGAAAGAAAAGATTTACAACGTTTGTGTTGTAGAAGATGATAAGTTCTACCTTGAACTTTTGAAAAGTTATCTTTCGGCCCGGCCTAATTTCAATGTAACCTGCTTTACTTCAGGAGAAGACTTTATTCTGAACCTAGGTTTGAAACCAGATCTGGTGATCCTTGATTATCTTCTTGACAGGGAAAATCCATATGCTATGAATGGTAGAAATGTGTATAAAATTATCCGTAATCTTTCACCCAACTCTGATATTATCGTTGTAAGCGCCCAGCAAAGTGCTGAAGTTGTATTTGGCCTGGTTCAGGAAGGGGTTAGGAATTATTTAATGAAAGACAAGCAAACATTTCATGAACTGGGTCAGCTACTGGATGAATACGCTTAATTTCAGTTTTTATTTGTGAGGTTGCCTTTATTGATAAATAAATCAAAGAAATCCCCGGGATTTTTGTTTCGTATCGGTTTTAATATCAGTCATTTTTAGCTTAACTTTATTTTAGTACCAATAATCAAAGTTTATAACTCATAATTTATTACACGCTTTTCATTTCTCAATTTAAAAAATGCCTTCCTTCGATATAGTAAACAAAGTTGATTTGCAGCAATTGGATAACGCCGTAAATGTGACAAAAAAAGAAATCCAAAACCGGTTCGATTTCAGGGATTCTAAAACTGAAGTAGAGCTTGATAAGCAAGGGTTGAAAATAAATCTTACTACTGATAACAGTATGAGGATTAAGACAATTGAAGATATCTTACTTCAAAGGGCCGTTAAGCAGAATATTGATG
>JANYCH010000043.1 GCA_025360395.1 Cytophagales bacterium
AATTCGATTGAGCGAGCCCAGAAAAAAGTAGAAGAGAATAACTTTGGAATGCGCAAGCGTTTGCTGGAATATGATGATGTAATGAATTCTCAGCGTGAAGTCGTTTACAGAAGGAGACGAAATGCACTTTATGGAGACAGGTTACAGATAGATGTTTTAAACATGATCTATGATTCCTGTGAGAACATTATTGCATCTTACCATGCTGGAGGGAAAGGTGAATATGAAGCTATGTTGCTCAATACCATTACTATATTGGGTGTTGAACCACCTTTTTCAGAAGAAGAATTTGCTAAACTAAAGCCAGAGCAATTAACTGAAAAATTATATAGTGCTGCTTTAGAGCATTATAACCATAAGAACAAGAATTTAATTGATCATACGTTCCCGCTTTTTAAAGATTTGTACAACCACAGAAGGGATGTAATTGAAAATGTAGTAATCCCGGTAGGAGATGGATTGAAGCAAATGAACATTGTAACACCTCTTATCAAAACCCATGATTCTGAGGGTAAAGAGTTGATTACCAATATTGAAAAGTATTCCAGTTTGGCTTTTATTGATGATGCCTGGAAAGAGCACCTTAGAGACATGGATGATTTAAAACAGTCTGTTCAAAATGCTGTTTATGAACAAAAAGATCCATTGCTAATTTACAAAATGGAATCATTTAATCTTTTCAAAGGATTTATTGGAAAGTTGAATGAAGAAACGGTACAGTTTCTTACCCGAAGTAAAGTAATGTCTGATGAAGCTCCTGTACCACAACAATCTGTAAGGATTCCCGAACGTTCCCAAAGACAAAATTATTCAGAAACCAAAGAAGAAATTAGATCTGTCTTGAGCTCCTTAGAACGGCCTGAAACGATCGAAGCTGATAGGCCAAAACTGGTGCCTCTTACTTCCCAGAAAATTGCAAACAGGAATGACAGGGTATCAGTGCAATACATGGATGGGACAGTTAAAAAAGATGTTAAGTTTAAGCAGGTAGAAGAAGATATTCAGAACAACCGTTGTGTATTATTAGAATCTTAAAAATGTACATCTTAAAGGGATTTCTTTGTTTAGGTGCATTTATGACGATGGTCATAGTTGCACCTTTATCGGCCCAACAGCTGGCTAAACCTGCTGGAGAAGATCCTGATATTGCCATGTATCGGATAAGGTTTAAACCTGAACTTCCTTTTGCCCGTGTTGCAGATACCATTCAACCGGTTTCTTTAAAAGTTTTTACGGAGCCTAAGGAAGATGTAACAAAAAAACTTAACCGTTCTTTAGATTCAGTTTACATCAAAAACAAACAAATCAAATATTCTCAGGGATATCGTATTCTTGTTTATTCAGGTACTGACAAGGTTGAAATGAGTGATATAAGACAAAAAGTTTACAGGCAGTTTAGAGAAATAGAATTGTATACTGAATTTAAGGCCCCGGATTATAGAATAACTTTTGGTGACTATATAGATAAAATACAGGCGCACAATGTTTTGGTCAAAATCCTCCCTTCTATTCCAGGTGCATTGATAATTCAAGATCAGATAAACATTCATAAATAGTCTTCTGAATTCCTACCTCAAGACCTTAAATAGAATTCACATTTTACTTCCACAATAACTGTTTTTATACGTTCTTTTCATTCAGCCAAGCTATATACCATTGGTTTTTTGAGCGCTATTTTTACGTTTTAATACTTTGACTCACTATCAGTACGCCAGTCTTTATTATTTATTATGTTATTTAAACAGTACTGAAACTGTGCAATTTTAAAAACCTGATGAAATTGTAACGTTTAAAAATCAAGTGTTAAACTAAACTTCGGCCCTGTAGGATCCTGGATGTAAGTGTATTCTACTTTTCACCAAAATGCCTGAATTCCAGTCTGTAAAGTTGGTGAATGTGGACTCTGCCAAGATAACGTATTGACATAGATTTTTAAGATATTCTATTGGTCTGAACAAGACTTATCGCCATTTTATAACTATATTCAGGATCGGCTTCCCTTTTGTATTCAAGGTCAAAGTGATAAGATCATTTTTGACTAATATTCCCTATAATAACACCTTGAAACCAGACCATTTAATAGTTCACATAGTCTCTTTTGGACGTAGGGCCTTGGGCATTTGTTAGAGAAGATAGGAATAAAAGAAAGATTGAAAGATTATATGATGAATAACGGTTTCATTATTAAACTGCTGAAGCACAATTGAACGATGTAATGAATGAACTTATTAATTTAAATTTTGACAAAAAAAAAGCCC
>JANYCH010000045.1 GCA_025360395.1 Cytophagales bacterium
TATTCGATTCCACCCAGGCACCTAATACAGATGTAACTTCCTCAAAACTACCCACATCAAATTTTAACAATTCACCGTCAGAACCTTTTTCACGAACTAGATTTAATGTGTTTTCTGCTTCAGCAGTGTTTGATATATAATTGATGAGTATAAAATAGCCCATTTCGGCTAGTTTAATACAAATTGCTCTTCCAATTCCGCGGGAGCCTCCAGTAACTAAAGCAATTTTTTTCAATGCAATTTTAATGTAAACGAATGATTTTTAATTAAGAAAAAGGAATAATCAGTAAAACTAGGCATACTCTGGCATAACTGCAACCATAATATGTACATTATCGAATTTAAAATTGGATATTACTCTTGAAAATATTGCCTTCGCTAATTTCAATTTTCATCTTATGTATATCTTCATAGTAAGTCCTGTCTTCTTTTCCAGGTTTATAGATCTTTCTTAATTTCTCAATTGAGTTTTTGCTAAAAGAAGATAATCCCTCATTTTTTCCGGAAATTTCAAAAGCCTGGGTGAGCATGATCATTTGAATGGCCATAACCTGAAATCCATTCTGGATTACCCTTGAAGTTAATGAAGCAGCATTCATTCCCATGCTTACAATATCTTGGTTATCACCGTTGTTCGGGATACTGTGAAGGTACATCGGATATGACAAAGTCTGACTCTCCGCAGTAGTGGATGTGGCAGTAAACTGCAGAGCCTGTAAGCCCAGGTTCAAGCCAAGCGTTCCCATGTTAAGGAATGGAGGGAATTTTTCGTTTAACTTGCTGTTTAGCAGGTAATTAATTTGCCTTTCGGCTAGCATGGTCAATTTAGTAAGGGCAATTTTTAATTTGTCCATTTCCAGAGCTACATAATCTCCGTGAAAATTGCCACCATGGTATACATTACCGCTGGAAGCATCTACAATTGGATTGTCATTTGCAGAATTTAACTCATTGATTAATACTTTTTCTGCATTGGATATTGTATCGAATATGGGTCCTAATATCTGTGGGACACATCTTATTGAATAATATTCTTGCACTTTTTCTCCGAAAAATGTATCAGACCTTTCAACATAAAGATGCTCATCTCTCTTTTTGATAATTTTACTGTCTTCTAAAAGCGAGTACATCATAGCTGCAATTTTTTGCTGGCCATAATGTCCTTTTGCTTCATTCAACTTAGAAGAAAAATGATCATCAAAAGATTCTACCAGTTCATTGATAAGAGATGCTGCTGCAACTGAAGCTGAAAGTAAATTTTTTGCTTCCAGAATATTGATTAAGCCCATTCCTGTCATAGCAGATGTACCATTCATTATACCAAGTCCCTCACGGATATAAATATTGATAGGCTGTAACCCTGTTAAAGCAAAAATTTCTTTGGCAGGAAGTCTATTACCATTGAAAAAGCCATGGCCTTCCCCGATCATAAAAAGTGCTACATGGGCAAGCTGAACTAAATCACCACTTGCGCCAACGCCTCCATGGTCATAAATAACTGGAACAGCTCCTTTGTTAATTAATTCTGATAAAAGAATGACAACACTGGGGTGTACTCCAGATTTTCCTTGCAGGAATGAATATAACCTAGCAAGCAGGCACGCTTTTGCCTGCAATGGTGAAAGAATGTTGCCTGTTCCGGTGCAATGGCTCCTGATAAGGTTATATTGAAGTTGGATGGCATCTTTTTCATCGACCCGATATTGGGCCATAGGTCCCAAGCCTGTATTTATCCCGTAGATAACTTTGTTTTTAGAAAATTCCTCTAAAAAATTATAAGCTTCCTCAACAGGTTTTAATGCTTTTGAATCAAGGAAGATCTTCTTTTTATTGAATAAAATTTCCCTTACCTCGCCTAGTGTTAAAGGCATTTTTACATTTTCTGACATTAATATTTTTATTTTCTTCTTCTTCTAGGAGTAACCTCTTTCTTCCACCTGGCCCATCTTTCGGATGAACCTATCATAGTTTGGTGAATGCATTTTGCCCAATAGTTTCTCAATCCGCCACCCGCTGGTTGAGCTTCCATGGTTTTTATAAAGATGATGTTTTTGGAAGATATATCGAAAAAGGTAACATGCATCACAGATTTTTTCAACATCTTATTGAATGTTTCAACAACGTAAACCAAAGCTATTCCTGATTTACCTTTCGTATCATAATTATTGATGGCGCTTTGTATTTTTTCTAACGTTAGTTTGGGTGCGACTCCACTTATCAGAAGCTTTTCCGGGTTAATAAGCGAATTCAATTTATCCGATTCGGACAAATCATATTCAACAAACTTCTTTTTGTAAAATTTGGCAACATCGTATTTCTTGTTTTCCTGGATTACAATATCATTCCATGCCCTGAAATAATGATCACGAAGTTTTACAGCATCTCTGTCTGCTGCATATTTTATATTGTCAAAAGGCCCAACCAATTGAGCAAGTGTAAAATCAAGTCCGTACCAGGTTATCGATGTCACCCTGAAAACATCTTCTGATTTGAAAACAGTTTGAGCTTTTACCGGTAAAACCAGAGAATAAAATAAAAGGATTTGAAGTAACCTTTTCATGCAGTAATGGTTCTAATCTGCAAAAGTATCAGATTGTAATTCGATTATCTACAAAATCTATTGGTTTTCTTGATTTTGGATTGTTTTTTACCGACTGAATTTCTGCTTTACTATTGAAAATTAGTTTCGGTACAATGCGAAGGTGGGAACGAAAGGAATCTGCAATAATTTTTTCCATTTCAATTGACATTGATTTTAAAGCCAGGTGTATGGAAAGTTCGTCCATTCCAAAATCGTCGGTGGCGACTTCAATATAATAATCATCAACATTAGAAAGGCCTTGTAATGTTTGACGGATGGCATCAGGATAAAGGGTAGTTCCTTTATATTTGATCATTTGTTTGTTTCTGCCAATTATAGGCCCTATCCTTAAACTTACTTCACCGCAGGCACATTGATCGGTATACAGCTTTGCAATGTCACCTGTTTTAAATCTCAGGAGCGGGGTAGTTTCTAATCCTAAATTGGTAATAGTTATTTCTCCTTCTTTACCTGATGGCACTGGATTGTTTTTTTCATCCAGGCATTCTACAATAATAAGTTCGGGGCTTAAATGGCCTCCCTTTCCAAATTCACATTCAGTAAAAGCAGTGTTCATTTCTGTGGAAGCATAAGTTGAGAAAAGCTGGATAGGCCATTGATCTGTTATGCTTTTTGCCAGTGCGTTTTGATTTAAGTCTTTTGTTCTCAATGATTCCCCTACACAAAGGGCTTTTTTAATACTGCAGTTTTTAAAATCGATATGATTTTTTTGAGCAAACTCTATAAGCTTTAAAATAAAGGAAGGTACTGCTATAAGGATATTTGGTCTTAATTTTAAAATGGTCGACCATTGATATTCAGGAAGTCCGGGGCCGGTTTTTATGATGGAGATTCCAGCTTTTCTTGCACCTTGACTGTAGGCATTTCCTGCCATAAAGCATTTGTCGCTGGTAACAGTTAGCAAAGCTATATCCCCTTTTTTAGCTCCAATTCTCTTAAAAGAAAGAAATTCATTGTAAGCCAGTCTTTGTAAATCATTCTCTGACAATGGAAATATAACAGGCTCGCCAAGAGTTCCGGAAGTGGTAAAATATTCAGCAATATCGTCAGACGGAATGCAAAGGAAATCATTGTTAGGATTTTGCAAGTCTTCTTTGTCTGTAACAGGCAAAAGGACCAGGTCTTCTATTGTCTGAATTTTTTCAATATTGATCCCTTTCGATATGAACAGATTCTTGTAAAAAGGGGAATGGGAATTAAGATATTGTAATTGAATTTTTAACTTTTCTTCCTGAAATTGTTTTATTTCAAAGGCAGATTTAAAGTTTTTTCCTTGGGAGAACATTTTAACAAGAATAGAAAAACAAAGATGCCGTTTTTTATATAATTTCAATCACTACCATGGCTGTAGCAAATGCAGTTGTGTGAGATAAAGACACGTGAACATTGAAATACTGGGCTCCAATGGTTTTTATGGTTATTTCCTTTATCTCATCTGATAAAATAACGTTTGGAGAACCCATATTGTCATTTAAAATTTCTATTTTAGAAAGGTTAAAAGTGGCATACATACCAGTTTTTAGCGCTTTTAGAAAAGCCTCCTTTGCCGCAAACCTTGCTGCAAAACTTTCGTCAGGTTTTGACTTTGAGTTGCAATATTTTTGCTCTTCTGAAGAAAATACCAGGTTAATGAACCCGGGACTTTTATTTATTTTATCCTTTATTCTTGATATTTCCACAATATCAGTTCCAATGCCGTAAATCAATTTACTTATTTAGTTTCCCCTGACATTCTTTTATCCTTTCATTCAAAGCAACAATGTCATTTTTGCGTGGGATATTTAATTTTAAGGCAAGCTTGTATTGGTTAATGGCCTGAATAAACTGTTTTTTAGATTTAAAATAATCTCCCAGCACCATCCAGGTAAAATAATACTTTGGGTTAGATTTTGAATAATGAGTCAATTCATCATTTGTTAAACTGTCTTTCTCATCGTTCCAGATAATTTCCCTTATCCTTTCTGTAGTCTTTTTGAAATATTGAAGCTCTTTGAAGTTTGAGCTATAAATAAAACTGTCTTCTGGAATAATCAAACCTCTTTCAAAAATTACCTTGTTGGTTTTTAACCCCTTTTCTGCAAATACTTTTTGCAAATCATAACAAACATAAGCCCCTAATTGATAAGGGTTTGCAGAAATCCAAACCAAACCTTTGGTCGGGTTAAAAATAATGGAGTGATGGGCAACAAACTGATTTAAGGCTTCTTCATTTCCCATTCCTATATCTTTCCCGCCTTTACCAAATCTGTTTCGTAGTATATCTGCTATTTCAATTGGTGTCACATTTTGCTTAGGTTCCACTAATTCTAAAAGCCGTTGCCTTCTTGGTTCTGTAGGATTTTCCCGGATGTTGGATACATTCAAAGAGTCATTGTCCCATTCTTTACCTTGAAAATGATTTGAACAGGTGATCAGGTTTTCAGTTGGTAAGAGTAAAGAGGTTTTTTCAGGGGTTTTTTCAATGATGGCTACCTTATTATCTTCTTTGGAACCGACCATAAACGATTCACTTACAAAGCTTTGATATGATGATGCTATTTTATAGGCCTGTTCAATATTTCCGGCATATTGAAGTATTCGACGCCCAATTATAGAAACCGGAGTTGCAGCTCCGGATGGCAAACCGGATTTAGAAGCATTCAAGGTTACAGTAATTCCCTTTTCGTTCATTCCAGAAACAACGCCGATAAAACCTCCCCAGGTTACTGACATGAATTTATAACCCGAATCCGGTTTAACGAATAATATGATTTTTTCTTTGGCAAAGTCCTCACCCATATAAAAGTCAAAATTCCTGCCTACTAATATGGAACTGTCCGTGGTTCGTTTTCCCCACAAGCCGACTGATGTACAGGCTACCAGGTTCATGTTTTGCATTGCATGCCCAATATCATGAGCAGCATGATAATTCAGGATCCTTTGATAGTTAGGTGCTATAAAGTTGAATTTTTCAGATGCTGATAGCGATACTCCATATATTTCCTTTTGATACTCCAAAGGAACTGCATCATCCAAATCACGGTTAAACCAGCCAATGACCATTAGTAAAAATTTCTGGTAGATTTTGCCAGGTAACATTTTATCAAGTCGTCCGATAAAAATTTCTTCTTGTTTTACGACATGTTCTTTGCTTAAAAGCCCGTTTACATAACCTCTTTGAAAAGCAGGACCTTCAACATACATTTCCCAAATTCCGAATTCATTCTTTTTTAACCAATTGTCGTTTGAATAATAAATGCTGTCAGCCGACATTGATCTCGAAATTTTTGCAGTGTCAGAAATATTGATTGTGGGTGGATCTATCTTAACAGTGAGGTAAAAGACTAAAATCAAAGCACATATCAGAAAAAAGGTTACAAGAAAAATCCGTTTTGCAAGCTTCATATTCAATAGTTCTCAGATTAGATTATGAAAAATTGTAAGATTAAAAGTTAAAACAGAACAATTTAGTTCGGTTGTAAATTTACCAGTTTGCAAAGCTATAACCCTTTTCTATCATGGCCTTAATGTAAGAGGGTAAAATGTACTGGAGGTTGTCTTTTGCTTTTAAATTATCATGAAAAACAATTACTGTCCCAGGCCGCGACATTTTTATGCATTTTTCAAGGCATTTTTGCTTGTCCAGGTTCCTGTCAAAATCCCCGGTTATGATGTCCCACATAATTACTTCATACTTTTTTCTCAATAATTTAGATTGAGATGAAGTTATTTGTCCATATGGTGGCCTGAATAAAGGTTTATTGTTAAGTTGAAAATTTTTGTTTTTCACGGCTTCTTCCCAAAGCTCTATGTTATCAAGATAGTCTGAATTGGAGGTTTTCCAACCTTTCAAATGGTTAAAAGTATGGTTGCCAATAGAATGTCCTGCTTCTAGTATTTTACCGAAAATAGCGGGATGCTTATGAATATTATCTCCTACAGAGAAAAATGTGGCCTTAACATTAAATGATTGTAAAATATTCAATACCCATTCAGTAACTTCAGGAATAGGACCATCATCAAAAGTGAGGTAAATTTCTTTCTTTTTGGTTTTTACCTGCCACGTGACTGATGGCATAAGATACCTGAAAAATGCTCCTGTGCGGTTTGGGTACAGCAATTCTTCTACTTTACTTTACTTTACAGGTTAGTAAGGTTATATCATCAGAAAAAGGGTTTCCTTCCCGGAATTTATCCACACAGGCAACCATATCTCTGTTTATTTCTTCAGCACTTAATAGCCTGGATTTTATAAGCTGTTCTTCAATAAAAATAGTCCCAAAAGCGCTCATATTTCTGTTTTCTGTCTCTGCTAATCCATCAGTATAGAGAAATAAAGTACTTCCGGCATGTATTTCAATTGAACCTTCATTTACAAATGGAAGGTTCTTAATTGGACCCAATATAGTGGTTCCCATTTCTAGTTCTGTAAATGAGTTTTTACCAGAAATAATTAAGGGAGGGTTATGACCAGCATTTACGTAATTTAATTTATTTTTTTCAAGGTCGATCAGGGCAATAAAAAAAGTAATAAATGTACCGTCCTGGGTATTTTCATATATCTGGATATTAAGCTCTTCAATGATTTTTTTCAGGTTCAAACCCATTCTGATCATGGTTCTTAACGATGCCTGAAAATTGGACATCAGGATAGCAGCTGGAATACCTTTGCCTGAAACATCAGCTATGCAAACGTAAAATTGGTTTTCGTTTACCTGAATAAAATCGTAATAATCGCCCCCGACAGATTGGTGAGGAAGATAAGTAGCGGCAATATTTAATTTATCAGTTTGAGGGAGTTTTTTGGGGAACAAATGCGTTTGCACCGTTCTTGCAATTTCTAACTCTTTTTTTAGTTTTTCCTGCTCAATTTCGTTTTTTGCAAGCTTTTTATTTTCAATAGCAACCTGGATAATATTGCTTACGGTTCTTAAAAAAGGAACAATGTCAGGGAAGAAAATGTCTGTTTTCTCTGGCCAGCCTAAAAATATATAGGCCCTTACTTTGTTTTTGTGGGTAACAGGAATACAGATGTCAAATTCCGAAAACTCCTGGTCCTGACCTTTGTAATTGAAAAAGTAAACTATGGAATTTGAATGTCTTATATCATTTGGTAAACTTTTAGTCCTGAAATCGGTGTGAACACCATATTGAAGGGCGCATTGCCAGTCATGATCCAATGCATAAACAACAAATTTGTTTATTTTAAGATTGGCTTTCAGAGTAAAGTAAAAGATTTTATAAAGTGATTCTTCCGGTAAGTTATTGTTTATAGCAAGTGTAATTTCCTGCAATGAGGATAATTCAACACCTTTATAATCAACATTAGAATGAATAGGAAACTCTCTCACATTACCAGTGGTAAGGCTTCAAAAATACGTAATTTAATTTATTTAAGGATAAATATTTATAGTAGAGCCCATTTAGCTACTGTAGGCAAATTTTATTTGGTTTTTGGTGATGTTGGGAGTTGCAATCATTCTCATCATTAG
>JANYCH010000089.1 GCA_025360395.1 Cytophagales bacterium
AAGACAAGGATCGTATTGTGTGGCATAAGACAATGCATCTGCCAGGATCATCCTTCCCTCGGCATCAGTATTCATTATTTCAACTGTGGATCCGTTGTGCATTGTCACGACATCTCCTGGTGTAATGGCATTACCGTCCGGCCGGTTTTCTGTTGCTGGAATAAGTCCAATAACATGTACAGGGACTTTATTTTCAGCCAATGCTGCAATGGTTCCTATTACTGTTGCAGCACCCGCCATGTCGCACTTCATAAAATCCATGCTGTTTGGGGTCGGCTTTAGGCTCAATCCACCTGTATCGTAAACGACGCCTTTGCCAACTAAAATAATGGGTTTTGAATTCTTTGCTGTTCTTGACCTGTATTCTAAAATGCTGAATGTTGGTGGGTTAAGGGAACCGGCATTAATTGCAAGAAGCCCGCCCATCCCCAAACTTTTAATTTTATTTTTATCAAATATCTCAACAGAAAAACCCTTTTTAGCACCAATTTCTTTGGCTCTTTCCGCCAGGTCTACTGCGGTGAGGCTTATCAAAGGTTCGTTTACCAAATCTCTGGCAAGGCATACAGCCTGGCAGCACTGCAAAATGTTTTTTATTTGAAGGTCAGACAAAAGACTGCTGTAAACTTCCAGCACAGCAAGGTTAGACTCTCTTTTCTCAGATTTATATTTTTGAAAAGAATAATGACTTAAAATCAAGCCTTCCAAAAAGGCTAATGTGACTTCAGCATCCTTTTGAAAATCGAGGATCCTGGCAAATTCAAGGTTTTCTTTATAAAGAATATCAAAAACATCAGATGCCAGGTTCCTTACTTTTTCAAGGTTGGCATTAAAATCTTCTTTTACCTGGGTTTTAATTGCAACTTTTACTGAAGGATAGTTAGTAAGGAGAGCAATAGAATCCTTTTCAAATTTCTTATTTATGGCTGCTAGTTCACCGGAATCAGGAAAAAGAGCGGAAGGAATAAATTTTGGCAAAAGTATAATTCCTTCTTTGGGTGCCTCCTGAGGAAGGCCATGTAACAAGCGTATCTGCACTACTTTTCTTTATTGGACAAAGCTAAGATAGTGTAACGATTTATGGTATAATTTTAAGCTTTATTTCAGGGATGATGATATCAAACATTCTATAAATGTTTGTATTTTAAAACATACTATCAATAACCAAGTTCTATTCATATAATCAGCACTCATTTAATAACAATCTAGCTATTTTAGCTTTTAAAAAATATCAACAATGGTTCAAATACCGGGGATGGGAACCTCTCTCCTACCAGGTTGAGGCTTTTCATGCTTATATGGAAGGTAAAAATGGCATTATCAATGCCCCAACCGGAAGCGGTAAAACTTTTTCTCTTTGGTTGCCCATAGTCTTAAAAAACATTACAGAAAAAAAACAAAATCCTGTTGGTTTAAAAGTTTTATGGATTACACCAGTAAGGGCTCTTGCAAACGACCTGAAAATGGCCATGCAAACTGCATGTGATGAATTGGAAAGTGGCTGGAAAGTTGAACTTCGTACAGGTGATACAGACGTAAAAGACCGTGATAAACAACGAAAAAGTCCACCTCAGGCTTTAGTTACCACACCTGAAAGTCTGCAATTATTCCTGGCTAGCAAAGACTACCATCTTTTTTTTGCAGGTCTGGAATGTATTGTGATTGATGAGTGGCATGAACTACTTGGAAACAAGCGAGGTGTGCAGATAGAGCTGGCTTTATCAAGGTTGAAATCCATTTGTCCGGATATACAGGTTTGGGGTGTTTCCGCGACAATAGGAAACCTGGAGGAAGCTATGCAGGTAATTTTAGGAGATGACCTGGAACTGAAGCCCAGCCAAATGATAAAGGCAGATATTGTCAAAAAGATAGACATTATCCCAATCCTGCCTGATGAAGTTGAAGAATATCCCTGGGCCGGACATTTGGGCATCAAACTTCTGGAAAAAATTATACCCATTATCAATGCTTCAAAAACTTCCCTAATTTTCACGAATACCCGCTCGCAGGCAGAAATCTGGTACTCCCGGATTATTGAGGAATATCCTGAATATTCCGGAGCTATAGCCATTCACCATGGTTCATTGAGCCAGGAGATAAGGTTGTGGGTGGAAGATTCTTTGCACAAAGGAACGCTGAAAGCAGTAATATGTACCAGTAGCCTAGACCTGGGTGTTGATTTTCGCCCTGTAGATACTGTTATCCAAATTGGCGGGCCAAAAGGAGTTGCCCGTTTTCTTCAACGGGCGGGAAGAAGCGGCCACCGGCCGGGAGATGTAAGCAAAATATATTTTTTACCAACTCATTCTCTTGAACTTGTCGAATGTGCGTCTTTACGTGAAGCTTATAAAAACCAGACAATGGAAAGCCGGATTCCTATGATCCGCTCCTGGGATGTTTTATGTCAGTATCTGGTAACCCTTTCCTTGTCAAACGGCCTGGAGGCGGAAACGATTTTTAAAGAGGTTAGGTCAACTTTTGCTTATTCATCCATGTCTAGGGAGGAATACAATACCTGTTTGCAGTTTGTAACCCAGGGAGGCGAAACCCTTCAGGCTTACCATGAATTTACAAGACTAGAGTATAAGGAAGATAAGTTTTTTATTGCCAGTAAGAAAATGGCAATGCGTCACCGACTCCAAATCGGGACCATTGTGAGCGATGCTGTAATGAAGGTGAAGTTCCTGAAAGGCACCTACATAGGCACCATTGAAGAATATTTTATTAGCCGGCTAAATCCAGGAGATGTTTTTGTATTTGCAGGAAAAAACCTGGAACTGATCAGCATCAAGGATTTAACTGCGCTGGTGAAACTGAGCAAAAAAGTGGCCAAGCTTATTCCTCAATGGATGGGAGGCCGAATGTCGCTCTCCTCTCAATTATCCAATATCATAAGAGAGAAAATAACGATTGCCATGAACAATGAGTCAACCGATATTGAGATGCAAACTCTGATTCCATTGCTTGAAAAACAGAAACAAAAATCACATTTACCTTCTGAAAATGAGTTGCTTATTGAATATTTCGAATCAAAAGAAGGCTTTCATTTCTTCTGTTTTACTTTTGAAGGGCGGAATGTAAATGAAGGTTTGGGTTCACTTTTGGCCTTCCGGCTGGGAAGGGAAAAGCCTTTAACTTTCTCAATTTCTATGACCGATTATGGATTTGAATTGTTGAGTGACCAGGACTTCTGGCCCGTAATTGAGAAGCTCGGTTTTGATACACTTTTCGCTGAAGAAAACCTGGTGACAGACATCATGCACGGTTTCAACGTAAATGAAATGGCCAAAAGAAAATTCCGGGACATTGCAGTGATTGCAGGATTAGTCTTCCAGGGTTATCCAAATAAAGAGGTGAAGCAGAGACATTTGATGGCCTCGACTGGTAACTTTTTTCAAATGTTCAAACAATATGAGCCAGATCATTTTTTGCTCAGGCAGGCTTATGAAGAAGTTTTGCAAGACCAGCTGGAAGAAACAAGGCTGCGAAATGCCATTCAAAGGATATTATCACAAACCATTATTATAGAGCAACTTAAAGAACCAAGTCCCTTTTGTTTTCCCATTATGGTTGAACGTTTCAGGGCAAGCATTACTTCAGAATCTATTGAAGACCGTGTTCAGAAGATGATAGCGCAGATGGTGAAGTAGTTTGAGTTGCGGGTTAAATTTGACGGCGTGCAATTCAGAGTTTGCATAAACAGAAGACCGTTAAAGTGACTTAAACTTTCAGAGTATCTTATATCTTCTATTAATTAAATCCAAAACTGGCCCGGTCATAATGGTGGTTATCAGGGCCATGCAAACCATGATTGAAAACAATTCCTTGCTGATGATACCCAAGTCGTAACCAATATTTAAGACAACAAGCTCCATTAAACCTCTTGTATTCATTAAAGCCCCGATCACAAGGCTATCATGCCAATTTTGGCCAACAAACCTGGCTGCAAATGCGCTTCCAATGAATTTTCCGGTCACGGCCAGCAACACTACAATAGCACAAATTCCCGACAAGTAAAAGTTGTCTAATAAATTAATCTGGGTCCTCAATCCGGTCAGGACAAAAAATAAAGGCAAGAATAAAATTGTGGAAACATCTTCTATTTTACCAATAAAAATCTTCCTGAATGCGAGGTTGTCAGGCATGATTAATCCGGCGAGGAATGCCCCGAACAAGGCATGAATCCCTAGTATTTCGGTAGTAAAAGCTGAAATTAGCAAAACCAAAAAGCTAATTGCTGTTATAGATTTGTTTCGTCGTCCATCGCCATATCTTTCATATAAGTTCTGTAAAAGAGGTTGAACAACTCTTAACATAATTAAAACATACGCTGCTATTAATAAAACCCGCAGGGCAGTATCAATTAAAGAACCTCCCTTTGCAATGGCAATTATAGCAGCGAGAATGCACCAGGCAGTAATATCATCCGCAGCTGCACAGGCAATGGCAATAATTCCAGCCGGAGTATTCTTCAGGCCTTTTTCCTGCACTATCCTCACAAGAACAGGGAATGCAGTTATGCTCATGGCTATGCCCATAAATAAACCAAACTCAATAAAACCTATTCCTGCCGGAGCTAGATTGTCATAAATGAAATATGCGAGGCCTAAACCAAGTGCAAACGGAAAAAGAATACTGGCATAGCTTATTACTATGGCAGTATTCATTTTATTTTTCAAAACACTCAAATCCAGCTCCATTCCAACAATAAACATGAACAGGATCAGGCCTATCTGACTTACTAATTTCAGGTTGGGTATGGAAGAAATAGGAAATAAAAACTCCGAAAATCCTGGAAACAATATCCCAAATAGTGAAGGCCCTAAAATAATTCCGGCCATAATCTCGCCTATAACAGGTGGTTGACCAATTCTTCGGCAGATCCAACCAAAAAAGCGGGCAATCAGGATCACAGAAAAAACCTGCATTAGCAACATCGCCAAAGGATGTTCCACGTTTAGTAGAATTGATTTAAAAAGATTTATAACTGTGGATTTAAATTTTTAAAATAAAATTATGGATTGCCTCTACAGGATCTGGCGTTTGCATAAATGCTTCTCCCATTAAAAATCCTTTGTAGCCATGAGTTTTCAGGTACCGGATGGTTTCTGTTTTAGAAATACCACTTTCAGAAATCCTGGTAAAAGATGCAGGGATATGTTCAATTGCTTTAATTGAGCGTTCGATATCCACAGTAAAATCTTTGAGGTTTCTATTGTTCACTCCCACTATATCTATGTATTCGCTCAGGTTTCCATCTAACTCTTTTACTTCATGTATTTCAAGCAATGTTTCAAGACCTAAAGACTTGGCAAACTTCGCAAGTTTGTTAAGCAAAGTTGAATCTATGGCTGCGGCAATAAGTAAAATCACATCAGCACCCCATGCTTTTGCCTCCAGGATCTGGTATTCATCTACCATAAAATCTTTCCGGAGCAACGGAACATTTACTGCATTCCGTACAGCAATCAGGTCTTCTTTGGCACCTCCGAAATAAGGCCCGTCAGTCAAAACAGACAAGGCAGTTGCGCCGGCCATTACGTAACCAGAGGTTATTTCAACCGGACTAAATGCTTCATTGAAAACCCCTTTTGAGGGAGATTTCCTTTTGAATTCAGCAATTATTCCCTGTCTTCCTGCAGGATTTTCTAAAGCCGATTTGAGTGAAATCGTTGGCTTGTTAAAAAAACGTGAGTTTTCAAGTTCTGCAATGGAAACTAATTCCTGGTTGCCTTTTACTTCCTGGTACTTACCCAAGGTTATTTTTTCTAGAATATTCATAACAAGAGCAAAGATATTGATCCTTTGCTTTTCAAAGGTTTTTAATTTCGCTGTCTATAAATGAGGCTAGTTGTTCTTTTGCAGGCAATTGCAATAAGTACTGACTTACAAATATTTCTTTATCTGAATCTGCCACTGCATATTCTACCAGTGTTTTATTTTGACTTGTAGCAAGTAAAATTCCTACCGGTGGATTGTCTCCCGGCAAAATCATGTTTTTTTTGTAGAAATTAATATAGGTTTTTAATTGGCCAATATGTTCATGGCTGGCCTTTTCAGTTTTCAATTCTACCAAAACATGGCATTTCAATATTCTGTGATAAAAAACCAAATCTATAAAATAGTATTCATCTCCTATTAGGATCCGTTTTTGGCGGGCTTCAAAACAAAAACCATTTCCAAGTTCAATGATAAATTGCTGAAGATGCTCAATTAAAGCCTGTTCTAACTCATTTTCCTCAATCAAGTGAGGCTGGTTAATATTAAGAAACTCAAAAAAATAATGTGACTTAATTATGTCAGTAGATTGCTGTGGGCTTATTTTTTGTTGTATTTGGTTCAAAGCAATCTGGTAATCACCTGATAAACCAAGCCTTTCAAAAGTAAGGGTAGAGATATGTTTTTCTAACTCCCTGACCGACAAAGTATTTTTTATAATCAGAAGTTCATAAAATCTTCTTTTTATATCTTCCCTTATTTTGATTAATTCATTGAAATGAGAGTATGGAATCTTAAAAAAAAGATTGTTAAAATATTTAATATCTAATTGATTTTCTGTGAGTTGTAATTCGGGGGACACTGTCCCCCGAATTGAGATATCATCAGAAATAATTTCTTCAGGCAATACAGAAGATATTGCATTTTCCAATTCACTGGCTAACAGCGTATAAAAAGGCAGAGAAGGAAGATGAATGGTAAAAAAAGAATACGTAATGTAAAAAGTCCTGAAATTTCTCAGTTCACGTTCATTTACATTCTTTAATTTATTGGCTTGAAGTTCTTTTGCCAGGAGGGATAATAATTTTTCACCGTAACGAGCTTTATCTTCACCTTTTTGCTCAAATTCTACAATATAATATCCAATTAGCCAATTACGCAAAGTAAGATGGACGTTGACGGCCTTTACAGCACTTTGCTGCAAATGAGAGTTGGTTGATTGAATTGTAGCAACTAGTCTATCAAAATCCATTTCGAAACAAATCTAATTTTATTCTGGTAATTTATTTAATTGTACCGAACAGAATAATGTGGCAAAATATCAATAGGTTTGACATGCTAATAATATCCCCTAGCCCTGCTTTTTACTGCTATCCCACTAGCCTCATTCAGGTTATTCCGTATAATCTCTGAATTAACTTCAAGATAATCTTTTCGTTGGGCTTCCAAAAATCTGAGCATAAACGGCCAGCTTTTGTAATAGGAACCTATATTAAAAATGAAACTACTTAATAATAACCAGGGAAATAGCTGCTTTCTTATGTCTTCTTTTTGCAGTTCAAAAAAGGAAAGGAGCAAACAAATCCAAAATACAATCGAGAATATCTTGTAACGGGATTCCAAAGCTTGCTCTACTCCCCAAAAGGACCGCCCAATATCTGCCAGTAATGCTGATCCTACCACAAACCACATCATGCAATACAAAGTCTGATTTTGATTATAGAATTTATTGAAGGTCAGCCAGATAAATGCCCCTATGCCAGCCAAACCAACCAAAGGAGCCAATCCAAAAACATTAAAACAGCCTCCCAGAAAAGATAAAAAATAGTCTATTGTTCTAATTGGTTCTCTTAAAAAATATAAGGTGGACATTCTATCATTTTCATGTCGGGTATAATCATGAAAATAGACCAGGATTAAAACAAGAAATATGGCCAGAAACACCACGCTTAATTTCCATTTTCTAAATGATAGGAGGAAAACAATTTCAATAATAAAAACCAAAAAGCCGTTTCCATTTGAAAAAAGGGAGATAATTGAAAAAATTACACATAATGCATATTTCTCATGCTCCAAAAAATAAAGAGCAAAAAAGGCAAAAGCCAGTACAAAAAACATACTGGATGAACTTACGAACCAAAAGCTCGCAACATAATACTGAAGCTGAAAAAGCAATAAAGCGACAGGTAAAAAAATCCAGTTCCTGATCTCTTTTTTAGTCGATTTCAATATTCCCAAAAACAAAAAAAACAATGCAAGATTCGCCACAACATGCAGAACCTTAAATTTCAGGATTCCAGAAATATAAAATTGACAAAGTGCTAATAATCTTCCCATTACAATCCTATGCTCATACCATTGAGCTAAAAGAGCGTCAATTTTTCCGGCAAAAGTTTTTGCTTCATAAAAATCATTAAAGAACTGAAGTGTGACGACATAATCATCCCAGAAGGGAAAGTTTTGCGAGTAAAAACCAATGATCAAAAAATAAAACAAAATAATAAGAAATGCGGCCGCCTTAAAGAGCCAGAGTTTCTTAGCAAGGGCATATTTAAAAATCAACATCTATAAAAAATCAATAAGATGAAACCATAAAAAAAGCGTTGCCTTGTTTGGCAACGCTTTTGGACAGTCAATATGTTAAATTAAGCTTTAACTAAACCATTGGCAACAAGATACTGTGCAATCTGCACGGCATTTGTAGCAGCACCTTTCCTTAAATTGTCTGCAACAATCCATAAGTTCAATGACTTAGGCTGGGTCTCATCTCTTCTTATACGGCCTACAAACACCTCATCCTTTCCATGAGAAGTCATAGGCATAGGATAAATCTGGCTTGAAGGATCGTCCTGAAGAACTACTCCATCTGTTTTAGAAAGAATGTTACGGATTTCTATCAGATCAAATTCATTTTCAAATTCGATATTAACAGACTCAGAATGGCCGCCAACTACAGGGATACGGACTGTTGTAGCTGTCACTTTAATTCCTTCATCACCCATTATTTTTTTTGTCTCATTTACCATTTTCATTTCTTCTTTGGTATAACCATTGTCCATGAAAACATCTATCTGAGGGATTACATTTAAGTCGATAGGATATTTATAAGCCATTTCTCCTTTTACGCCCTTACGCTCGTTCATTAACTGGTCTACAGCTTTTACACCGGTTCCAGTTACAGATTGATAGGTAGAAACAACAACTCTTTTTATTTTATATTTTTTATGTAAAGGATTCAAAACCAATACCATCTGAATGGTAGAACAATTAGGATTGGCTATAATCCTATCGTCCGGACCAATAGTATGGGCATTTATTTCAGGCACAACCAATCTTTTAGTTGGATCCATTCTCCAGGCAGAAGAATTGTCGATCACAAACGTACCTAACTCTGAAAACTTAGGAGCTAATTCGGAAGAAGTACTTCCTCCGGCAGAAAAAATAGCAATTTCTGGCTTTAATGAAATAGCAGTTTGTGCACTTACTATGCTGTATTCCTTACCATTGAACTTTATCTTTTTACCTACACTTCTTTCTGAAGCGACAGGTATAAATTCTGAGATAGGCAATTGTCTCTCTTCCAGGACTTTAATCATTTCACTACCAACTAGTCCGGTAGCACCAACCAAGGCAAGTTTCATTATTCCTTACTGTTTAAAATTTGAGGGTGCAAAGCTAGGTAATTAATAATTAAGAATTAAGAATTAATATCTTTTAAGCCCCTCCTTTAACTACCTGATAATACAATTAAGATAATTTAGCCCTAACAGGAACTTTGGATGATTGAAACAATTATTAATTTTTAATTATTAATTGTTAATTAAAGTGTTTGTTATTTAATATTGAAAATGAGTTCACTTAACCTAATCCTATTTGACTTACCCCTTCTTCATAAGCAGTTGTTGCCTTTAACTTTTACAAGGCCAATATCGGAGATCAGGTGTGGTATTTTCACATTAAGGGAAAAATGGGAAAATCATTTCGGCAAAGCTTCATGGCTTACAGAAGCATATCTGAACGAAGTGTTTCCCTGCAAATATACTTCAGACAATATTTATATAAATTCTGCCCTTATTGCGACTCCTTCACTAATAGATTCTATTTCTAATCTGCAATTAGATGAAGCACTGGTTTACAAAAGCAATATTTTAGCATTACGTTCAGGAGAATTAAATAGGGAAAACATTTTCAGTATTTCAGGAAAAAAAACAGAAGTTGAAAATGCTAAATTGATTGAACGGCCATGGCATATTTTCCAGTTGAATGGTCAGGAGATCCGGGCCGATTTTGAAATTATTAAATCCACAGCCACAAATCATGGAGTTCAGGACAAGCATAGCATTATTTACAACCCAGAATTGGTGTGGATTGATGAAAATGTTACAATTAAAGCTTCTGTACTCAACGCCGAAGCAGGCCCTATCTATATCGGTCCCAATTGCG
>JANYCH010000069.1 GCA_025360395.1 Cytophagales bacterium
TATTCGATAAAAAGGCAGGGGGTGTTTTTCACGAAAAAGAAAAATCCCCCTGAAAATCAATTTAAGGCATCTTTATTCCTCTCCTTTCTATAATTAAATATTACTCGGATGTCAGTAATATTATATTAGGTAATTTCTTCACTGAAAGGCGTTTTATATACATTAGTAAAACAAAAAAGCAGTCTGGAATATCCCTGACTGCTTTTTTGTTTGTTTTTTATTACTATACAATAGATTTCTTGCGGTCGGCAAATATTAAAGCCAAACCACCCAGAAATAAAACTCCTCCAGTTATTGGTGACCAATAAATAGGAGTTTTTTCTTCTTTGTTAATCTCAATTGGTCCAACATCTACAACTTTCTTCTTTGTTACAAGATCAAATCCAGTAAATACAACCATTACCAATCCTAAAATCGTCAGTACAACTCCTATCGTTTTCATAAGTTTTAAGTTTAATTCAGGTTTATAAACTAAATAACTATACCACTTATCAAACAAGCATATTTAACATGCTTTCCTGTAAGGATTTTTTCTTAAATGTCACTGATTTTTCGTCCGACATCATCAGAATACCTGCAGTTTCAACAGTCATCCAGGCATCTTCCATCATTAAACGAGCATCTTCCATGAGGGAGCGGGTTTCATTCTTGGTTGTTCTTAAATCTTCCGTTGCGTAATTATCTATAGTTATTATAATGAATTTTACTGTTATATAACAAGGTATATCCTTTAGAAAAAAGGATATATAGAAGGGGATTGAATTTTATTTTAGTTTCCAAAAATCTAAAGTGGTTTTGAAAACATCTAAAAAACCCATGCCATTAAAGGATCTTTATCTCACTTGTTAAAGCTTTAAGCAAGCATTTTCGAACAGCAATGTCCAATAATATGCTTCACTTTTGTAGTAAAAGTTCGTGATTTTAGATTTTGCGAACCATTTTTTTAAAGGTTTTATCATAGTAGAGGTCATATTAGCCACAAAAAAATAAAAATTATTAAAATCAGTTTCTTTAATAATAATATTATTTAAAGAGTTTACTCCTAATAATAGAAGCGAATTTTGCAAAAGTAACTTTTCCATTGGATGGGTAGCTATTAAATTTTGGGAATTGATATCCCCTACAATTTTTTCTCGGATACCCAATAATCCAAATTCCTGTTGTTTTGAAATTAGTCGTGCTAAATGATAAAGGATAACCGATACATTCTGGTAATGAGGAGATACTAATTGAGGAAAATTTATGTGATAATCCTTTTTAACAACTTCAACAATAAGATGGGCAGTTTCTATATCTGTTTCATCCAAAGGTAATTTTTGATTTAAAACCAAAAGCAATGCATTTGCATGAACACAAACATCAAAATCGACAGGCATTTTATCTCCGAACCATGTAGAATATGCAGGTTTATGCCTGAACTCCCTGAATGTATTATAAATGGTGCCCTTGTTTCTATTTGCATGTACTGTCATTTGCGCCTTTAAAACTACTCTTTCACTATCGCTATGTGAGGAAGAATGGTAAAGTATTGAAGTATCATCGAGGTCATCGGGTAGCTGATATTTTTTTCTTTTTGAAAAATAAGAATCGTTAGGAAAATGACCAGAGGGGCTTGTTCTCCAAAAATTATAAGTTACACCTCCCTGTTTATTTCTATAAAGAGGATAATTTTTAATAGCCTCTTTAGAAATGCTGTCTATTAGCTTATGATTTGCTAAGGTAAGCCTAGACTCATAAGTCTGTAATGTCCAGACAATTAATCCAGTAAAAAAAACGTTATCATCTTCTCTAACGTAATTTTTCTGTTTGAGATAAACTCTCTGGGAAGGAAAATGTCCGTGAGGGTAAAATGAAGATTGTGCTTGCTGAAGACTACATATTTTATTGAGAAGTGAATCGATTATAAAATTTTGAGATATTGCCTGATTAGGCCATATTAATATCAGAATCAATATGTATTTAAGGATTTTGATCAATTGAAATTATCTGCTTTGTGTATTCTTTCCTTACATTCCTTCTTCACAGATTCATATTCACATAAATCCAATGATTTTCGGTAATAAACTATCGCTCTTTTTCTGTTTTTTTCAGTCTCACATATTCTTCCCAGACCAAGATAGCTAAACGCCTGAAAATCATCAGTTTTATTTTGAAGAGTTGAACAAATGTGAATTGCCTTAGAATAACTCCTTTTGGCCAAGTCATAATTTTTAAAATGGTTTTCCTGGATCATTCCCGAATAGACTTCTGCAGCCATTTTAAAATAATCAGTTTTTGAAGCAAAAAGCTTAGGCAACAACTCTATTGCTTTGTTGAAATTTTTGGAAAAAATCAGGGATTCTATATACCTGCTCAATGCAAATGGATTATTAGGATAATTAAAGTACAGCTTTTCGCTGTATTCCATTGACTTTACTGGATTTGATTCATACTTTATTGTAATGTATGACAATAATATGAGTGCCTCTTGTTTTGTATAAATGCCTTTAAGCAAAGCGATATTTAAATCAGTTATCCCGAGTTTTTTATTTCCATTTTCAAAAAACCACATCAATGGCTTAACCATAGGATGCGTTTCCGGATACTGGGCAGCATAGTAATAAAATAAACCAGACGTATAATAAAAATCAGGGTAATCCCTTTTGAGGTCAAATCCTTGTTTCATGTAACTATAAACCTTTCTAGCAGCACCCACAGCCTGCAAATAATCTTTTGAAAAGGAAAACATCAATGCCTGGTAATTGTGTGATGATAATGCACAAAATATCCCATCTGGATTATTTGGATCCTTTTCAAGAATAGTTTCGGACTTTACCAAACATTCCTTTACAAAATGATCAAAGAGTTTGTATTCAGGATGGCCAGGCTTCATCGGAAAATTCTTTGTAAAAAGTATCAGTGCCTGCGAGAACGGATAAGCAGGGTGTTGAGGGTATTTTTTTTTTATCTCTGCAAAAAATGGTTGTGCCAGATCAAATTCATAATTGTAAACATGATTAAGACCTTGTCTTACAGCCTTAAACATTTCAGGATCCTGATGCAAAAGCTTAAACTGGGCGCTTAACGAAATGTTAAAAATGAAAATTATAGAAAGTATGAATTTCAATATAAACTATTTTTAAATGAATGAATTTCAATTGTAATCCATAGGAAAGACAATAAAGCAAATATACTGTTTCAGTTTTACCATCAATAAGTTAAATTTGTACAAAACCTTTATTGATGATTTATCCTATTGTGGTTTATGGCGATCCTGTTCTAAAAAAGAAAGCCACAAATTTTTCTTTTGAAGACAAAGAAAAAGTAAATAAAATAATTGCTGACATGTTTGAAACCATGTACAATGCACATGGTGTAGGACTTGCTGCTCCCCAGGTAGGCCTTTCTAAAAGACTTTTCGTGGTAGATGGTGAGCCCTTGGATGAGAAGGAATGTAAAGGCTTTAAAAAGTCATTTATCAACCCTGTAATACTATCAGAGCATGGAAAAGAGTGGGAATTTGAAGAAGGTTGTTTAAGTATTCCTGGATTAAGGGAGTATATAAGTAGGCCTGAAACACTTACTATACAATACTTTGACGAAAACTGGATCCAGCAAACGGAGGAATTTAGTGGAATGAAAGCAAGGATTATCCAGCACGAATACGACCATATTGAAGGCATATTATTTACTGATAAACTATCCGGATTTAAAAAGAGATTAATCCAGGGAAAACTTACCAAAATAAGCAAGGGAGAAACCGATGCAAACTACCGGGTTAAAATTTACAGATAAAATCAAGACATTTTACTTCTTTTCACAAGATAAGATTCCAAAACTTTTTCAACACCTTCATTGATATCTGCCCTTACATAATCTATTTTAAACTGAGCACAGCGGATCATTATTTCCCTTGTGCTCTCTTCAATTTTCTTCTTGTAAAGTTCTTTTATTTCTGCTGTAATTAATTTAACCTTCTCTCCTGTTTCAATATCTACAAATTCAATAGGCCGATCTTCAAAATCAAGGTTTAACTCAGTTTTGCTATCATAAACATGAAAAATTAATACTTCATGTTTATTGTGTTTAAGATGAAGCAAGGCATTGAGGATATTTTCATGCTCCAGTGAATTATCCATCATATCGCTAAAAATAATTACAAGAGAGCGTCTATGAATGCTTTCTGCTAATGAATGGATAGCTTCTGTAACATGGCTTTTTAAGTTTATGTTTTGAGATTTTTGATCACTTATTTTCTCGAGTTCGCCAAAGAGCATACTTAAATGTGCCGAGGTTGATTTAACCTGACTTTGAAAGCCCACCTTTTCATCAAAAAATGAAACACCAAATGCATCCCGCTGCTTCTGTAATAAATATGCGATGCAGGCCCCCGCAAAAGAACTGAACCTTATTTTACCATTATTTTCGACAGGATAATACATAGATGAGGAAACATCTAGTAAAATCCGGCATCTTAAGTTTGTTTCTTCTTCAAATTTTTTAATGTACAATTTGTCAGTCTTGGCAAACACTTTCCAATCTACAAACCTGATAGAATCGCCGGTACTGTATTGTTTATGCTCTGAAAACTCTACTGAAAAACCGTGATATGGAGATTTATGCAATCCAGTGATAAAACCATCCACTGTTTGTTTTGCTAAAAACTCAAAATGACCTATTTTTTTTAATTCCTGCTCAAGAATGTTCATTCTGCTAATATAGACAAGTAATTAATTAAGTATTATCAACAAAATTTATGTGTAATATTTAATTAATCTATCAATTAAAAACAACAATAGCGGAAATTATGTTATTACACATTTAAATTTCAATATAATATCATAAATATTTAATAATCATTAACTTATAATTATAAAATATTAAATACAATATTAAAACATGATCTGATTATACTAATATAATAAACTATGTAAATGTATATACTTATGATTATATCCTCTAATTATTAAAACAGAATAAATTCTGAATGTGATATTTTTATTTATATTTACATATCATTAAATGATAAAATCTAAATTTAAGATTGTGGAGGATAGAATAGATAAAGCAGAAATTTTCTCAAAAAGAGTTAAAGCTGGAAAGCGTACTTATTTCTTCGACATAAAGCCAACAAGATCTGGTGACTTTTATGTGACCCTAACCGAAAGCAAAAAAAAAATAACTGAAGATGGGTTTACTTATGAAAAACATAAGTTGTTTTTATACAAAGAAGACGTTAAAAAGTTCAGTGAAGCTTTGGAAGAAAC
>JANYCH010000070.1 GCA_025360395.1 Cytophagales bacterium
AGTATTAGGAACGAATGCCACAATTGGTTTCTCATAGATCTTCACATTTTGCGGTATAACTGTCCAGCTGGTACCCTGACAAACATTCCTTCCAACTTCCACAGCATATAATCCGCTTTGTTCCGGACGGGTCAATGTGAGTGGGAATGTTTTGTTAGGCAGTTTAACCGAATCTGTTGGATTTAACGGATCAATCTTGTACCATGTTATCTCTCCATTGTCCTGATCACTGCCTTTAGAAGTTTTCGGCAGTTTATTTGCAACAAGCCTTACGCCACCTGCATCTTCACAGATCGAAGTTCTGGTGAGGGTATCGACTTTTGCATTAGGGTATACAAAACCTTCCATTTCAACCGGGTTGCCCGGATGCGGTCCTGGCACAACACATTGGTTAAGATCAGGGGTGAATGCTACTGTAACCTTATCTGCATCTTTCAATACCCCTAATGCTGTTATGTAAAGGTCTGAAGTACCTGTTTGAACTGGACCTCCATTCAGGAAGAACTCATAGGTTCCTGTAAGGGAAATAGCAGAATTATAAGAAGCCTTGAATTTCACTCCGCTTTCAGGAACACAGAACTGATCGTTATTCTTGTCACTTACCAGTTTGACACTTATCATTTCTGGTGCTATTGCTGTAATAGTTTCTGATCCAATTAACCCTGTTGATTTTGCAGAACATGAATTTCCATCCTTTAAACTTTTTATGGTAAATGTTTGACCTGTTTTACTTTTATAAATATATTTAGATACTCCATTTATACTTAATGGAATGTTTCCGTCAGAAGTCCCTGATATTACTATGTCGTAATTTGGTGTTGTACTATCAGTTATAGAGATTATTACTGAGCCTTCAGAGATCCCATCATTACAAAACTTATCAATATCTTTACTAATGCTCGCAGTAGGTAATGGTGCAACGTTAATCTTAAGTGTATCTTCAATATAACAATTTTCGTCGACATTGCTACCATCTTGAGCTCTTAAAACCCATAATCCATTGTCAGATGAAGGAATAGTTTTTGGGTTCACTGTTACACCAGAAGAATAAACAGGTGTGTCTCCCATTTTATAAATTGAATAATAATACCCTAAATTTGCAGAACTATTGGTCATAATGACCCCATTTAACACTGCATTGGAACCTTCACAGATTGTCAGGTTTTTGGGAGTTCCTGAAATGGGTTTTGGCAGTGAAGTTGAAAAAGAAACAGAGGTTGGCTTGTTGCAAACTAAGCATGATGGTGAAACTGATGCTGTTTTTTGAATTGGGAATAGCGGTGCAAAAACAATATCATCCAGAGCAAAGTCATTACCAGCAGGAGAAGTTTCTTTGTCACGGATTTCAATTGTAATTGGACCATCTACGTCTGCAGTCCAAACTGCGTAGAATTGGTGCCAGGCAGTATCTAAAGGTAATTTAATAACACTGTTCGGAGTTGAATTTATAATGAATTTAAGATTAGTAGTTTTTAATATACTCGTGTCTGGGTTTGCTTTTAGAAACTCGCCCTGAATATTTGCAAACCATGCCGAAAATGCATAATCTTTGCCTTTAACAACATTGACTGTCGTTCTATACACATTTTCTGTTGGATTGCTTCCTCCATCTGCCATATACATTTTCCCGCTTCTTGAAGTATGGTCTTTTCTGCTGAAAGTAAAATCTGCATTGTTTGATGATATGGATGGGTCAGTACCAATAGAATATCCTCGAGGGCCAGAATTCAGACAGCAGGAATAATCGCTTGTAAAACCTACATCTCCTAGCTCGAAATCGCCGTTAGTTACCAAGTTGCCTTGTTGAAAGGCGGCTTTAGCAATATATGTTGTTGAAGCTTGTGGTTTTACCCATGTTCTTAAACTATTTGGTGTTTTAATTCCCGTCGTTCCCCCTCCTTGTACTTGCCAACCTAAAAATATTGCATTTGTTTCTGCAACAATCTCAATTGAATCTTGTTGGCATGCTCCAAGTTCCTTAGCACTTATTTTATAACAATCTGAAGCGTTGATTCGAAAATTTTCTGTCTTACTGCTACCAGAACAGGAAAGTTCAGAAGAAGATACTGTAAGCGAATAATTG
>JANYCH010000072.1 GCA_025360395.1 Cytophagales bacterium
TTTGCCCTATGGAAAAAAGCCTCGATTGAACATATCATGAAGTGGGATTCACCTTGGGGAGAAGGCTTTCCAGGTTGGCATATAGAATGTTCTGCTATGAGTCAAAAATACCTCGGTGAAAGGTTTGATATACACGGAGGAGGTTTAGATCTGATGTTCCCTCATCATGAATGTGAAATAGCTCAAAGCAATGTGGGAAATGGCCAGGATCCTGCCAAATATTGGTTACACAATAATATGGTAACGGTAAATGGGCAAAAAATGGGTAAGTCTCTAGGTAACTTTATCATTTTAAAGGATATTTTTTCAGGAAATCATCCATTGCTGGAAAGGGGTTTTTCCCCAATGACGGTCAGGTTTTTTATACTCCAGGCACAATATAGAAGTACCATAGATTTTTCCAACGATGCATTAAAGGCTTCTGGCAAAGCCTACAACAGGATAATGAACGGGCTAATGGCATTAAACGACTTGAAATATAAGAACATTGAAAATATTGCAGTTTCTGCTGACGCATTAAAAATCATAAATGATGCTTGCGATGGTTGTTATGCAGGTATGAATGACGATTTCAACACTGCAATAACCATTTCACATTTATTCAATTTGTTAAAGAAAATAAATGCATATCAAATTAATCCACAACAGGTCGGGGAACTTGACGAAATCACTTTCAACAAATTAAAATCAACATATCAATTTTTTGTTGAAGAAGTTTTAGGCCTTGTAAACGAAAATCCGGCCAATAAAGAAATACTAATAAATGCTATTCTAGAACTTTATGCCGAGTTTAAGCTTAATAAGCAATATGATAAAGTAGACCAGGTAAGAGCTTGGTTCAAATCTCAGAAGCTAGTAATAAAAGATATGAAGTCCGGAATAGGCTGGTCTTATGAAGAGTAGTTAATGGTGATAAAATAACTGGCACGGAAATTTTATAATAAGGGTTTTACAATTCGTTAACCAATTCCCTTATTTATGAAACAGATAATTTTTAGCTGTCTATTCTTTACAATCCTAATAACTTCAAAAGCACAAAGCGTTCAGTGGGCATTCAGGGTACTTGATTATTCGTCTCAAAAGGACAATAAGTGGGCTTCCGCAAAACAGGCTATCGGCGCACCAAATGTCTCACCAGCAGGTATGCCAAGTGAATATGCGTGGGAACCAAAAGAAAACAACAAGCAGGAATTTATCAAGGTAGGTTTTCAAACACCGATTATTCCTAAAAAGATTGTGATTGTTGAATCATTCAATCCTGGTTCTATAAGTCAGGTTTTTGCTTATGATGCTGAAGGCAGGGAATATCCTGTTGCATCTTATAAACCAAAATCCATTAAAGACAAAAGCAGGGTATTTTATGTTAATACTACAGAAATAGACTTTTATGTTTTTGCATTGAAGATTATATTTAAACCTGGGAAAGACCAGAAAATTGGTATAGATGCCATAGGAATTACAGAATCTGAAAAACCGGCAGATTTTCTTACAAAACCTTCTGAAATTTCAGACATTGGAGTTAATATAAAAAAATTGGGTGATGAAGTAAACTCAGTATACCCTGAACTTGGTCCATTACCATCCCCGGACGGGAAAACATTGTATTTCAGCAGAAGATACGATCCTAAAAACGTGGGTGGAGCAAAAGATGTAGAAGATATCTGGTATTCGACATGGGATGAACAACAACAAAAATGGGCTCCTGCAAAAAATATGGGAATCCCTTTGAATACCAAAGACCCCAATTTTATCAATTCGATCTCACCAGATGGAAATACAGTTTTATTAGGGAATGCTTACAATAAGGATGGGACAATGGATGATGGTGTTTCAATAAGCCGTCGTACAGCAAAAGGCTGGTCTTTCCCAACTAAACTTAATATTGAAGATGAACGCAATATAAATGACAGAGTGAACTTTTACATGTCGAACAGCCAGCGTATTTTATTGATTTCAGCTGAAAGAAAAGGAGAAACAGAAGGTGACCGGGATATTTATGTGAGTTTTTACAAGAATGATTCTTTATGGAGCAAACCGCTCAATTTAGGAAAGATAATCAACACCAGAAAAACGGAGGCTGCTCCATTCCTTGCGTCTGATGACAAAACATTATATTTCACCTCAGATGGATTTGGAGGTTATGGCGGAAGTGATATTTATGTTTCACGCCGCTTAGACGATACTTGGTTAAACTGGTCAAAACCTGAAAACCTTGGTTCTTTGATCAATACAACTTATGATGAATCCTATTTTACACTTACGGCAGCAGGTGATATGGCATATTTTACTTCAAAAGGACATAGTGCTGAAGATGTAGATATGTATACAGTAAACCTACCGGAATTTGTGAGGCCATTGCCTGTTGTACTTATAAAAGGTCGCGTAATGAACATTAAAACCAAAAGGCCGGAACCAGATGTGAAAATCATATTTGAAGACCTGGAAACAGGTCAGGAAGTTGGAGTAGCAGTTTCTAATCCTACAAATGCAACTTATGAGATTGTACTTCCTGCAGGCAAAAACTACGGATACCTGGCCGAAAAAATGGAGTTTGTTTCAGTCCATTTAAACATGGATTTAAGCAACCTGGGTGAATATTCTGAAATAAGAAAAGATCTTTTTATTGCCCCTATAGAGGTTGGACAAACTATTACCCTTAATAATTTGTTTTTTGACAGCGATAAATTCTCCCTACAAAAGGCATCAAATCTTGAATTGAACAGGCTTGTAAAAATTTTAAAAGAGAAAAAGACTATGAGGGTTCAGGTTTCAGGTTATACCGACAATATTGGTTCAGATTCTTATAATGACCAACTCGCTTATAAAAGAGCAAATGCTGTAGTAACTTATCTAGTTGAAAAGGCGGGCATTGATGGAAAAAGAATTGTAGCTAAAAGCTATGGTGAGTCAAGCCCGGTCGCTGACAATTCTACATCTTCCGGTAGAAAATTAAACAGGAGGGTAGAATTTAAGGTATTGGCTAAGTAATACACAACTTTTTAAGATGTGAAGGTTTTATTGCCAATGGCGATAAAACCTTTATTTTTGAATGAAAAACGTGTTAATTACGCTTCCAAAATTGAATTTATACAAGGAATGAGGTTTTTGTCAGCTATTTTTTTCTAAATCAAGTTTTCCTGGTATTAATTCTAAACCAATCTATTTCGCAGGCTCCTAAATAG
>JANYCH010000087.1 GCA_025360395.1 Cytophagales bacterium
CTTTGGGAATTCAACATTAACGCTTACAAAGGCCAATGTTTTAAAATTTAAGGCTGTTTCTAAAGGATTTGAAATAACTGATTCAGCTGTAACTTCTAAACAAGCCGCTATTATTTTACCTTTTAGTGGAGATTCAATTTATCATTTTGGCGTTAAACTTACTTTCCTGAAAAAGAAGAATCAGTTGAAATTGACTCAATCAGGTGGGAATTTTAAAAATGCCAGCTTTTACGATACTTACCACAAACTGGAAATTCAATCTGAAGCTGCCTTGTATGATATCACCAAAGACAAAATTGATTTTTACATAATCAACGCCCGGAACCAGGTTCCTGTACGACTTTCATCTTACGAATATTTTGAAGAAGAGAAGTTTGATAAATTAAAAGGCCTTTATCCATTTCATCCATTACAACTGGCAACTGGTTTTTCCAGATCAGGCAAGGGCAACAGTTTTTATTCAGATGATTTAGCTTCCACAAATAAATTGAATGCAGCTACCGTAAGATCGGCCATGAGTGTATTGGCACAAGAAGGTTTTGCAGAATTTAATTCTCAGACAGGATTTGTAAAACTGACTAAAAAAGCCTGGCATTATACCCTTTCTAAAAGCAGCAAAAAGGATTTTGATGGAATACAGCTTGAATGTTTAAGTCCTCAAAAAACAAATGTTGTACTTGACCTAGCTACAAAAAAAATGACAGCCAACGGTGTTAAGCGGGCTTTTCTTTGCAAACCATTGAACGTTTACTTTGAAACAGACAGCAACAACCAGGTAATAATAGAAAAAAACAGGAAAATTACCTTTGACGGAATGGTCAGTGCAGGTAGGTTCCAGTTCTCAGGCAAAAACTATAAGTTCGATTATGATAGCTTTATGGTTCGCATGGGCCGTGTTGACGTTGTAAATATCAATATCTCCAAAGATTATAATATAGGTATATACGGTGGCGAAAACATGAAACATAAAAGGCTAGGAATTGAGTTAGAGCAATCGAGAGGAGAACTTTATATAAACAAGCCTAACAATAAAAGTGGAAGGCGCCTGATGCCAGAATATCCTATTTTCCATGCCAGTACAGGTGGTGTTGTATATTTTGATAAAAAAGAAATACTGGGTGGTGCCTATGATAGAAATGTTGCATTCAAAATTCCTCCTTTTACTGTAGACAGCTTGAACAGTGAGCAGGAACAGGCTATTGCTTTTGAAGGTATATTCCTTTCAGAAGGTATATTCCCTGATTTTAAAGAAAAACTTACTTTACAACACGATTTGTCTTTAGGATTTGAACATCAACTTCCCAAAGAAGGTTACCCGGTGTATGGTACAAAAGGTAGATTTTATGATAAAATCTCTTTGAACATGCTGGGAATCAGAGGATCAGGAAAACTTGAAACTATGGGTGCAACAGTTTTATCCGAAGACTTGATATTCTATCCAGATTCTTTAGTTGCAATTGGAAGTTCTGCGGAGGTCAAAAAACAATCCACTCCTGAGATACATCACCCTGATATAAATATTGAGGAACATGAAGTGAAATGGTTTCCTAAAAAGGATACCTTATACTTTCAAACCTTTAGCAAGCCTTTCAATTTGTATGCTAATACATCGCAGTTTGACGGCCGCATTGGGCTGACATCAAAGGCTGCCTTTGGTAATGGCAAAATGAACACACATGGATCCGAGATCATTTCCAAAAAATACAATTTAAAGGAAGAAAGCTTTACCAGCCAATCATCCAATTTCAAAATAAAATCTGACAATGCCGATAAACCAACAATGGTATCAAGCAATGTTAAAATAGATTTTGATATTAAAAACAATAAAACCTTAATCACGCCAGAAGTTGAAGGGTTTGCTAGTGATACTTTTCCTTATATTCAATACTCTACTTCTATAAGCAGATGCGAGTGGGATTTAGAAAAGCAAACTTTGACGATGGGTAGTCAAAAAGCTAAAACTAGTTTAGGAAATTTTTATTCTATCAACAAGGAAACAGACTCTTTGCAATTTCAAGCTGGTTATGCATTTTATGATATAAAAAAGCAATATCTGATCGTGAAAGGGGTACCTTATATAAGGGTTGTAGACAGTGAAATTCTGCCAGACAGTAATAAATTAACAATTTTTGAAGGCGGTAGAATTAAAACCTTAGAAAATGCCATTGTTAGAATGGACAGTATGAATAAATACCATGTTCTGACAGATGCAAAGGTGGATATAATTTCAAGAAAAGAATTTAAAGGTGAAGCACTTTTAGATTATAAATCGTCTGATAATGAAAAACACAAAATTAAGGTGAATGAGTTTAATTTCATTGAAATCAAGGAAGAGGCTGCTAATTCGAAAAAAAGGTCCAAGGTCTTTATAACAAAAAGGATAATACTTGCCAAAGCTGAAATTGAGGAAACTAAGAACCTTCACATTTCTGAAGGTATATTATTTAAAGGAAACATAGAATTACACTCAAACCAAAAGAACCCAATATTTAATGGTTTTGTTAAACTTGATTTAAAGAAAAATAATAGCATGGGTAGCTGGATTGCTTACCAAAGAAGCGGTGATTCCAGTGAAGTAGTGATTAACTTATCTAATGCAACTTCAGACAATGGAGTACCAATCAGCAACGGACTTTTTCTTACTGTAGATGGACTTAAGTTATATTCAAGTTTTATTAGTACTAAGGAAAATGACAATGACAAAGATCTGTTAAAGGTTTCTGGCAACCTTAGATATGATCCTGCAACAAAGGAATATGTTGTTGCTGAAGCCAAGAAATTACAAAACAACTTTACAGAAGGTAATTCATTCACTTTTAATGATAATACTTCTGGTATTCATTATGAAGGTAAAGCTTACTTTATTCAGCCATTGGTAGATTTCGACATTTCAACAGCAGTTATTGGAAAAGGTAATCTGGACAGTGTTTATTACAATTTTAACACTTTTTTAAATTTCCCTGTAAACAAGGTCAATCCGGCAGCTATGGCATCTATGACCACTGCAATAGTTGATTATGCTGCACAGAAAAGTGCCCCTTATGCTAATGATTATACCGATCAGTTAAGGCTGAAATTGTTAAATATTATAGGTCAAAAAGCTTTTGATTCTTATGAAAAAGAAGTTGGAAAAGGAAACCAAAAGTCTCTTTCAACCTTGTCAAAACTATCAGGTTCAATCAGTATCAGCAATCTAAACCTTCATTGGTCTGAAAAGCATTCTGCTTTTTATAACAAAGGTTTAGTAGGAATTTCAAACATTTTAAAAAAGGAAGTGAACGCATCTATTGAAGCCTTAGTAGAAATAAAAAGAACAGTAAACGGAGATGCAATAAGGATCCTTTTCATGCCCAATGGAGATAAATGGTATTTCTTAACTTATGATAATTACCGCCTTGCATTGTGTTCTAATGATGAAGAATTTACAAAAGCTGTACAGGCAAAAGCCAAACTTGAAGGAAGCGGGAAATTATCCTGTGTGGCAGCTGATCCAAGTGAAAAAGTACAGTTTAATAAAGATTATAACTCAAATTATTTGGGCAAAGAAATTTATGACGAATATAAACCGGCAGAAGGTTCGGCACCAATAGAAGCAGCTCCTGCTGAAGAAACTGCTCCAGAAGAAGAAAAAGCACCTGTTGAAGACAAGAAAAAGAAGAAAAAACCTGAAGCTACGCAAGAAACTCCGGCACAAACCCTACCAACAGAACAAGCCCCTTCTGAAGTAGCACCAACAGAGGCTTCACCCGAAGCGGCACCAGGCGAAACAGAAGAAAGTGGTAAAAAGAAAAAGAAAAAAGGTAAGAAGGAAGAAAATCTGGAAGAGAAACAGGGATTTTAACCTTTATACAATTATTATATTGGATAGGCAGTACCTGTTTTTATCTCCCCCATAACAAAAACACTATGGGTACTGCCAATATTCTCAATCATAGTTAATTTGTTCATGATAAAGTCTTGATAAGCAGGCATATCAGCAATTACAACTTTTAACATAAAATCATATTCACCTGAGATATTATAACATTCCATTACTTCATCCAGTAACTGAATTGCCTTAACGAAGGTCTCTCCCATTCCTCTTTCATGTTGTTTCAGCTTTACATGACAAAATACCAGAAGCTTAATCCCTAGTTTTTCTTTATTTAAAATTGCTACATATCTATTGATGTAACCTTCCTTTTCAAGCTTTCTTTGTCTTTCATAAACTGGGGTAGCGGATAAATGAAGCTTTTCGGAAAGTTCTTTGGTTGTATACCTGGCATTTTGCTGGAGTAAACGCAGTAATGATTTATCAGTAATATCTAATTGCATAAGTAAATTATATACAAATATATGTATGATAAAAGGGTTATCATAAAAAAGCAGTCATTCTAATTTAATAAAACCTTAATAGCAGTTAATTAAACTGGTTTAGTAAGATTTTCTAAAATTTTAATCCTATAATTAAATATTTCAAGCAATTGCTTTTTAATCATTCTCCCAGTTAAAAAACTTCCAATTCTGCCAAAAGGAATTTGATAGGATACACGGTCAGTCATTAATAATCCTTTTTCTGTTTCCTCAAATAAATGTTCGTGGTGCCATAAAGAATATGGACCTATTCTTTGTTCATCTACAAAGTAATTAGGACTGTTTACATAAGTTATTTCTGTCACCCAATTGGTTTTGATTAGGGGAAGGATCCCAACCTGGTAACTGATTATCTGGCCTGGATAGATTTTATCAAGATTTTTTGAAGTTACAGTAAAACCCATTTTAGCAGGGGTAATCTTAGCAAGGTTCAAAGGTGAAGAAAAAAAGTCCCACGCCTTCTCTATAGGCCATTGAATTAGCTGTCGGCATTCTAAAGTATATATTCCGGAATGTTCTGTTATGGAGATCATTTTTATTTATTATCTACTTATAACCATACAAAACCTAATTAGTTATAATAAAAAAAAGCAACCTTTTTTGGGTTGCTTTTAATTCAGAACATTTTTAAAAGATTAAAACTTGATACTCTTTGCCATTTTAGTTCTGTAACTTTTAAGATCAGTTCCTGAAAGATTATCTAATCTTCCTTCCTTAATCTTAGAAGCATATTTTTCAATTAATTCTGGCTTGCCATCAAATAAGGCAAGGTTAGTAATAAATTTACTTATTTGTGGGATTCCGAAGTTTTCGTCCATTTCTAATATTGTTTAACTCTGTAAATTATTTTCCGGCATTTATATTATCAAGAACTTCCATTACGCCTCTTACAGCTTTGGCTGATTCGTGCATAAGTTGAAGTTCTTGTGTATCAAGACTTAATTCAAGTAACCTTTCTACTCCATTTCTTCCTAAAACCACAGGAACACCTTGGTAAACATTATTTAAACCATATTCACCAGTTAATTGCATACAAACCGGGAAAATCCTTTTTTGGTCTTTCAATATGGCTTCAACCATTTGTGCTGCAGCCGAGCCAGGTGCATACCAGGCGGATGTTCCCATTAATTTTACAAGCTCTCCTCCCCCACGTTTCGTACGTTCAATAATCAATTCCAATTTTTCAGCATCTACTAATTCCGTCACCGGTATACCACCAACTGTTGTATATCTTGGAAGTGGAACCATAGTATCTCCATGTCCGCCAAGCAGCATAGCCTGTATATCTTTAGGCGAAATATTCAACTCTTCAGCAAGAAATGCCCTATAACGGGCAGTGTCCAATATACCGGCCATTCCTATCACTCTATTCCTAGGCAAACCAGAAGCAAGGTGGGCACAATAGGTCATTACATCCAAAGGATTAGAAACTACTATAATAATGGTATTTGGTGAATGTTTAACAACATTTTCGGTTACAGTTTTAACTATACCGGCATTTGTGGCGATAAGGTCATCTCTTGTCATTCCAGGCTTACGTGGCAAGCCAGAAGTTATTACTACAACATCTGAATTGGCAGTTTTGGTATAATCGTTCGTTGAACCTATGATCCTCGTGTCGTAAAGGTCAATTGGTCCTTTTTGAAGAATGTCTAATGATTTACCTTCTGCAACCCCTTCTTTAATGTCAAGCAATACAACTTCGCTGGCCACTTCTCTGTACGCAAGTACATCTGCACAGGTAGCCCCTACGTTTCCTGCTCCTACAACTGTAACTTTCATATTGTCAAAGATTTATTTGTTTAAAATTAATCCTGCAAAAATAGCTTTTTCCTTGATATAGGAAATTGAAATTGTCGCGGGCAAGTAAATAATATCATTTTAAATCAAAGAAGGAAACTTATCAGGATATACTTCACTCATAACTTCATAAGCTTTTTCAAAAACATCATCGGCATTTGGTTTGCTGAAGTAATCGCCATCGCTACTGTAAGCTGGCCTATGGGGCCTTGCTGAAATACATCTTGGACTTGAGTCCAACCATCTGAAAATGTTTTGTTTATCCAACGATTGTTCTAGCATATAGGCAGATGCTCCACCCGGGACGTCCTCATCCGCAAAAATGATTCGGTTGGTTTTTTTAACGGAATCTAAAATCTTTGAATTAATATCGAAAGGCATTAAGGTTTGCATATCCAGAACTTCAGTAGAAATACCAAAAGCAGAAAGCCGTTCAGTAGCTTCCATTACAATTCTGCACATAGATCCATAAGTTACGATGGTTATGTCTGATCCTTCTCTTAATATTTCTGGAATTCCTAGAGGAACACAGATTTCTGCAATATTTTCCGGCATTTTCTCTTTTAGTCTGTAGCCATTCAGGGGCTCTACTATTATGGCTGGATCATCTGATTTAAGCATTGTATTGTACATACCAGAAGCCTGAAGAAAATTCCGTGGTACTAACAAATAAATACCTCTCAGACAACCTAGCATCATGCTCATTGGCGAACCGCTGTGCCAAACTCCTTCCAGTCTATGTCCTCTTGTTCTCACTATCAAAGGGGCTTTCTGTCCTCCTTTTGTCCGGTAGTGCAGACAAGCAAGATCATCTGACAAAATTTGCAAAGCATACAACATGTAATCCACATATTGAACTTCTGCTATTGGCCTCAAACCTCTTAATGCAGTTCCAATACCCTGGCCCATAATAGTACATTCGCGTATTCCTGTATCAGTTACCCTTAAAACGCCGTATTTATCCTGCAAACCTGCAAATGCCTGATTAACATCTCCTATATCGCCTACATCTTCCCCAAAAGCGATCACCCTTGGGTCACGTTCAAGCATAGAATCAAAACACGCCCTCAGGATTTCTTTTCCATCTACTATGGGAGAACCGTCATTAAAAACGGCCGGTACTTCTTTTACTTTTAAGGCTGAAAATTCGCTTTCACTGTATAAATGTGAACTGTACCTGCTATCACATTCGCGAAGTACTTTATTAACAAAAGATTTTAATTTCTGCTTAGATTCATTATTATCTGAATTCATTAAAGCTAAAACTTTTCTTGAGGCAGAAAGAGCATCACTTCTTACCGGGTTTATTGTTATTTCTAGCTCTTTTTTTATTTGGCTAATTTCTTTTGATTTCAATGAATTATGAATGCATTCCATAATTAATGAATCAGCCGTTTCCAGATCTTCCTTGAGGTATTTTCTAAATGCCTGCCAGGCCTGGTCACGTGCAGCTTTTACAGTCAATTTTGCAGTTGATTCAATATTTAAAATATATTCTTCATCAGCAATGTCATTGCAAAGAATCCATTCCCTTGTAGTTTTTATGCAATCATATTTAATTTCCCATTCAAGCCTTTCCTTTGATTTGTAACGCTCATGTGAACCTGAGCTTGAATGTCCAAGAGGTTGAGTTAATTTTCTTACATGTATCAATATAGGAACATGTTTCTCGCGGCAAATAATCTCCGCTTCTTTGTAAGTCTTTACTAATGCCGGATAGTCGTCTCCATCTACCTGATATAACTCAAATCCATTATCAAACTGATCTCTTTTGAAACCTTCAAGAACTTTGTATATATCTCCTTTTGTAGTCTGATATTCGTTTGGAACTGATATCGCATATTCGTCATCCCAGATAGATACAATCATTGGAATCTGTAATACACCAGCTGCATTAATTGCTTCAAAAAACTGACCTTCTGCAGTTGATCCGTTTCCAATAGTACCAAACCCTATTTCATTGCCAGATATTGAAAAATCTGTAAAAGAATGAAGATCAGGGTTTTGACGGTACAATTTGGAAGCCCAGGCCAGGCCCACTAACCTTGGCATCTGTGCTCCTGTACAGGAAACGTCTGCAGCAGAATTATATTGGCTGGTTATAGGTTTCCATGAACCATCTTCATTTAAACTTCTCGTTGCATAATGGACATTCATTAGCCTTCCACCAGTATGGGGCTCATGTTCCAAATCTGCATGGGCATATAATTGAGCAAAATATTGTTGAAGAGTAACCTCCCCTAAAGCCATCAAAATGGTTTGATCCCTGTAATACCCTGATCTCCAGTCTCCTTTTCTGAAAACTTTGGCTAATGCCAATTGAGCAATCTCCTTACCATCACCAAAAATCCCGAATTTAGCCTTACCGGAAAAAACTTCTTTTCTACCTAAAATACTGGCTTCCCTACTTTCAACAGCAATTCTGTAATCATTTAGAATTTCCTCTTTTGAAAGACCGGATTCACTAAAGCTGATATCATTTATCTCAATATTTTTTTCTGAGTTCATCTGTAAGAGGAATTATTCAAAAATATAAAATATAGCTGAATACCTCGCCAATTCTTCTTGCAAACACATCATATTATTAAACCTTTAACAAATACAGCAAAGTTATTACATGGCATAGAAATTGGACTTATCTAATCATACATCTTTTGTTGTATTTTAACGTTATATAATTGTGGGAAAACGTCTTTTTTTTAATTCAAAGAATGAATTTTCCAAAAATTAAATATTTTCTAATAGCCATCCTGTTAGGTTCCTCCTTATCAGGGTTTAGTTCTGTTATTATAGAATTAAACCCAAAGGTATATGAATATGAGTTTTCTGGCAGACAGGTTCAGTATTTTGAAGACTCATTAAATACTTTTACTTTAAAGGATTTAACAAATAAGAACAATTCCGGATTGTTTCATCCTATGAGGCAATATCCCATTCAGTTCTTAAAACCCAACAGAATATATTGGCTTAGGTTAGACATTAGAAATCCGGATGAGCCTTATATAAAAGATTGGCTGCTTGAATTTTTAGATTACAGAATTGACCACCTTGAAATATATATTCCAGATGAAAATGGTATTTATTCTAAAAAAACAGTCGGATTTGGTTATGACTTTGTTAATAAGGAATTTAAACATAAGAATTTTGTATTTCAGTTACCTCATATAAAAAAGAAGACAACGCATATTTATGTAAGGCTAGTTTCAAAAATTCCTGTAACACCGAGGGGTAAAATTATAACTGTACAAAAATTTACGCAATATGCATTGTCTGAATACTTCCTTTTATCCCTCTATTATGGGGTTTGCATGGCAATGGTTTTGTATAATCTGTTCTTATATATTACAATAAGAGATATTACTTATATATATTATATCTTATATGTATCAGGGGCAGTATTATTTTCATTTGCCCGAGACGGATTAGGATTTCAGTTTATATGGCCAGATTATCCTTTCTTGAATAATTTCATGTTCAACTTCTCAAATCTTTTTATGATTTTTTGGGAAGTAATGTATGCCAGGAGTTTTCTTGATACAAAAAAAGACAGACCAAAGGTTGATAAAGCATTAAAATGGGTATTACTGGTAAGAGTTGCTATCTATTTAATAACGACCTTCATAATTCCTGAATATAACAACCAGGTTGTTTATGATATTATCACTTTACTAATTATATTTTATGCAGGAATAAAATCATACAGGAATATAAACAGTCCTGCTTTTTACTATCTCATCGCATTCGTTTGGATGCTTGTGGGTTACTCTATTTTTGTACTTACAAATATGGGCATAATAGAACATTCTGTCTTTTCCATTTACAGTATAAATTTTGGTTTGGTTGGAGAAATGCTTTTCCTTTCATTTGCGCTTGCCGCAAGGATCAAGATCCTTCAGCGGGACAAGATCAAAGCCCAAAATGAAACAATTAAACAACTTACAGTAAACGAGGAACTTAAAGATTCTGTAAATAAAGATCTTGAAAGAAAAGTGAAAGAAAGAACCTGGGAACTAGAGGCTAAAAATAAAGAGCTTGATGCCTTTGTTTACAAGGCTTCACATGATTTAAAAGGTCCTTTAAATTCAGTTACCGGATTGGCTACAATTGGGATGATGGAAACTGACATTGTCAAAATGAAGGAATATTTTCGTTTAACACGGGATACTACCAAGCGCCTACAATCTACCATTGGAGATTTACTTTCTTTGACTAAGGTCAAAGAAAGTACAGTAAATAAGCAAACACTTAACATCTCTGAAATTATTGATGATGTTGTTGAAAACTTTGCTCATGATGAAAACTACAACCAGGTTTGCATAAACAAAAAGCTGGAATTAGAAAAGGAGGTGGTTTCTGATGAGATACTGATTAAATCAATCATTCAGAATCTTGTTGAAAATGGTTTAAAGTACAGGGATCCTTATAAAGAAAATCAGAAGCTTGACATATTACTTAAAAACAGCAATGGGCATGTAATTGTAAAAGTTAGCGATAATGGAATTGGGGTCGCTGAAGATTCAAAACAAAAAATATTTGATATGTTCTATAAAATTAATCCTAAGTCTATTGGAACTGGTTTAGGATTGCACATCCTAAAAACAGCTGTTGACAAGCTTGGCGGGAGTATTGAACTGGAAAGTGAAAGAGGTAAGGGAAGTACATTTACAATAAAATTACCTAATGAAAATATTTCAAAATGATTACTTTTTCTCTCTAAACTTATATTAAGCATTATCTGCGATAAATTATTTTTTAAGGCATTGAAATTAAACAAATTAAGAATAGGTGGTGTACCCGAACATTTTAACTTTCCCTGGATAAAGGCGATAGAAAAAGGACTTTTAAATACACAAAATATTGAAGTAATCTGGTACAATTTTCCCGGTGGTACAGGAGCCATGTCTCTTGCACTTAAAAATGACGAAATAGACCTTGCACTATTGTTAACAGAAGGCGCTGTGAAAGAAATAGCTACAGGAGCTCCTTTTAAAATCGTGACCACTTATGTTGATACTCCTTTAATTTGGGGAGTTCATTCATCACGAATAAATTTACAAAAGGATAAAATATCATCATATCGATTTGCGGTAAGTAGGTTCGGTTCAGGGTCACATCTTATGGCTTATGTGTATGCCAGCAAAAACATAGCAAAAGTACAGGATGATAAAATGGTTGTAGTTGGCGATATAAATGGAGCCCGAAAAGCACTTTCTGACGGGAGTGCTGATTTATTTTTGTGGGAGAAATTTATGACAAAACCATTAGTTGACAATGGAGAATTTCTTCTCTTTGATGAAATCCCTACACCCTGGCCATGTTTCATGCTAGTATCAAACAATAATTATTATGTTAGAAACAAGATGCTAATTGGTAATACTTTAGACATATTCTATAAATCAATAGCTGATTTGAATAAAGATTCAGCCTTATGTGAAAATATTGCGGATTATTATCACTTGAAAAAAAGTGATGTTGAAGTCTGGAAATCAAAAACAAAATGGGTGACTGAGAAAAAGATCGACAATTTGGCTTTACAAAAAGTTGCTGAGTCTCTTTATAAACTAGGGATTTTAAATTCCATACCGAATATTAATGACCTTTACTTTAAATCTGAATAATGAATGTTATAGGTATTATTCCTGCGCGTTTTGCTTCATCCCGATTCCCTGGTAAAATGCTGGCAAAAATTCATGGCAAAACCATGATAAGGCATGTATATGAACAATGTTTGAAGGCGACCCTATTAAACACGATCGTTATTGCAACAGATGATAACAAAATAAAAACTGAATGTGAGTCTTTTGGTGCGGAAGTGATCATGACTAGTCCGGAGCACCCAAGTGGAACTGACCGCTGTTTTGAGGCAATTCAAAAAATTAACCAGCAATACGATTTCATTGTAAATATTCAGGGTGATGAGCCTTTTATCAGACCAGAGCAAATAGACATGCTGGTTTCGGGTTTAAAATCGAAAACTGAATTATCAACACTAATTAAAAAGATAGACAATAATGAAATCCTATTCAGCGTTGGAAATGTAAAAGTCACCTTTAATACAAATAACGAGGCATTGTATTTCTCAAGATCTGTAATACCTTTTTTGAGAAACTTTCCCAAAGAAGAGTGGTTAAATAACCATAATTTTTATGAACATGTTGGACTCTATGCTTACAGGACTGACATTTTAAAATTGATTTGTAAATTGCAACCGAGCAAGCTTGAATTAGCTGAAAGCCTTGAACAATTGAGATGGCTTGAAAATGGTTATAAGATTGATTTGCAAGAAACGCCCTATGATAGTTTTTGCATAGAAACACCTGAAGATTTGATAGCAGCTGAGAAAATATTTCAAAATACACTTTAATGAAACGAAAACCATTATTATTTATTACCTTTTTTCTACTTGTTTATTTCAATTGTCAAAGTCAGACATATGTTTTTTACGCAACAGTTCCCGAAATATTTTTGGACTCTACCTGCTCAAAAAAAATAAGAAAGTTAACAAAAGGAGAATTTATGCTTGTTGAGAATTTAATCCCCTACAAGAAAAAATATTTATACGCACATTGCATTAAGGATGGAAAAGCAGGCTTTGTTGATAAATCTTTTATCAAAATGGAAAAAACGTATTTCCCTGATAGTACGGG
>JANYCH010000139.1 GCA_025360395.1 Cytophagales bacterium
CCTCTGATCAAAGGTTAGAATACTTCTTTTAATCCAAAAAAATTTAAATATCTAAAAAATCTCACCGAGATTAAAAAATACACTTTTAGCCCCTTTAACCCCTATAGCAAAATCTATTGATAAATTTGTATTAGTGAACTTGTTGATTTTCAATCTGATTCCTGAACCAATTGCAGGATATGCTGTTTCAAAATCAAATGTTTTTAAATTAGAAACGCTTTGAACACTTCCAAATATTACGCCTCCTAAAACTTTATTTCTGGTAATTGAAAACCTGTATTCAGTTTCAAAGCTTACAAGATTACTGCTTCTAAATCTTCCTTGAATATACCCCCTTCCCTGGTTATCATTTGCATCCCATCCAGTACTTGGCAAATCCAGGTAGGCTGGATTTCCTCCAAAAGTCAGCCAGTTATAGCTCCAGAATGCCAAAACATTTGTACTCCTAAGTGGTAATTTTACATATTTACGAACATCAATTATCAATGACTGCCACTCATTGTTGCTTCCAAGGAAAGGCGTATTATACCTGTAACTTAAATACCCGTAAAACCGGTTTCCAATCGGATTCATCAAATTTCCTCTGGAATCATAAAGTAAATTTACCGTTGGTCCTGAGGCCACGGTTGTGTTTTGGTTTCCTACTAAGTATCGATCAAAATCTGATACAAAACCTGTGGAAAGTTGTTTTACATTATAATGATAGTCAATCTTATATCCCAACCCTGCATAAAAAGATTTATACAATTCTTTAAACACATTCTGATAAATTCTGATGTAGTTATAATTTATTAAAACCCTGTCTTTAAAACTAGTATTAGGTCCTAAGCCGAAGGTAAAGGAAGGATATTTCATAAACCTCCAGTCTCCAACAAAATTATATTTATTAGCTTTTGGCCAGATAGTAGATTTTGCTCTTATAATTAATTGTTCCCTAAAAGTATATACAGCCAAAATATCGGTTGTAGATAAATTTGTTCCGTATTTCTTATCGAGGTAATAATAATTGCTAACCATCCCCCCAAATGCCCATCTCGTTGCCAAAGAATAATTTATATAGGGAAGAAGAGAAAAAACTGTAGCCTTTGAAGAGTCATGATTTTCATAGGTTTTTATTTCAAGAGTATCAATCTCGATCTTCCTCTTAAATTTTTTTGAAAGAACATCAAAAATGTCCTTTGGCCTTACTTTTTTAATCGCTTGTACACTATCGGTTTTAATTGGTGCTTGGGCAAAAACTGACTTGGTAAAAAAATATATACACAACAAAAAAACTAAGGCATAACGCACAGAATACTTTATCAATTTCAGGTAAAGTTATATACGAAAGTGAATATTGAAAGACTGATCATAAAATAAAGATTCATCAATATTTTAAAATCTAGTGATATAACCAAAATGGACCTTACTCTGGTTGAATTGAAGTTTTTGGGTTATGGACTGTCCCAGAGAATAAACAAAATTAAAAATTCCAGTATTGGTACTTAAACTAATGCCGGCACCAACTCCAAAAGGCCAATCTTCAACTGAATCTGTTCCCAGCCGGTAATTCATGAAAGACTTTTCAGTAAACAAAAGTAAATATGAATTCTCATCCGTAAACTGTCTGAATTCTAATACTCCTGTTGAATAATATTCGGTATAAAAGAAGTTTTCGTTAAAGCCCCTTAAAGTTTTAAGTCCACCAATCTGAAAAAGGTCATTTGTAGCCAGGAAATTGTCATTGAACACTCTTCCTCCCCTTAAACCAGTTAATAATGTACTTCTTTTCCCTAACCGGAAAAAATGTTTAAAATCTCCTTTTAAATAAAACTGTGTAGTAGATGGTTTAACATCCATATATAGAGCTTCCGGTAAACGGCTGTTTCGCTTTATGGATTTCAAACCAACGTTCGCATCTAAAAAAATAATATTTCCGCTTTTAGGATAAAAATAATCATTCAGGTTATTCCATTCATAATCAATACCATATGTATTTAGGTTGAAATCCAAAAACGGTGGTTTTGTATATTTAGAATACAATTTGGTGCTTAGCAAACGAGATTGCTTGCTTCCAACATAAAAGCCAATTTTTGTACTTCCTGTTAAATTGAAATTGGTTTTCAAAACACCTGTAACTGTTTGAAAGGTTGTGTCTTGCTTCAATAATTGAAATGATGGAATTATATTCATGGCTGAACCAAAAAGGTTAGGGTGAAGGTATTCCATGTCAATTTGCTGAGATTCAGGCTTTAATCTTTTCCATTCTATTCTCAATCCCTTTCCTTTTCCTCCCATATTTTTAAGGTTAAGGTTGAACTCACCTGTAATAAGCAATTTATTGCTCTTTGTATTCCCAGATTGTTGGTTTGGGAGAAACCCGGCCACACCATCAACCTGGTTTGCCTTTCTGTCCTCAAAATAGAACCTTACTACTGCCTTTCCATCAATAAAGCTAACGGTAGGTTCATCTGTTACTCTTAAATAAGGTAATTGTTTAAGTAATTTATTTGCATTATCAACCGTATTTTGATTGTAGGGATCTCTTAACCTGATTTTAGTATAATTAGATAAAAATTTCTTTTTGATTTTAGTCTTTCCTAAAACCTGAAGTGAATCGAATACAATAAATGGTCCTGCTACAATTTTCAATTTCCCATGTAACAATTTATTACTCTGTGAGATCGAATCAAGGAAAATATAAGCAAAAGGAAATCCAATAGTTTGATAATAATCAATCAGCTTTTTTTCTGCTCTGAAAAATTCCTTGTAAGAAAATTTATGAATTTCATTAAAAGTACCTTTCAATCCGGTCCTTCTTAAAGCGGTCGGACTTATAGATTCTGTATTTACATAAGCCTTTCTGTAAACTTCGCCTGTAAAAACATATAAACGTAAGGTATCACTCTTAACACTGCCTGAATCTACGCCCGCTGTAAGGTAGCCCAAAGAATGCAAGTGCATTATAATCTGGTTGGTTTTTTTATAAACATCTAATGAATCCTTGAAGAAAAACGACAAAGAACTTGTTTGGAAATGTTTTCTTAGATCCTGATAAGGTTCAAAATGAACATGCATTAATTTTTGGGCAAATCCATTTTCAGATATTGCTCCTAACAGCATTATCAGAATCAAAACAAACCTGATATTATGTAATTTGTATATTGCCAAACTAAGAATTAAATGAGCAGGATTTCAGCTGAAAACATGTTTGGTATTTATATTCATATTCCATTTTGCAGGAAAGCATGTCATTATTGTGACTTCCATTTCAGTACAAATCTCTCAAATAAAACGGAGATGGTTCTGGCAATAGTGCACGAGCTTCATCAAAGGAAGGATTTTTTTTACAATAAAAGTGTCGAAACTATCTATTTAGGAGGTGGTACTCCCTCAATCTTATCAGATTCAGAACTTTCGTTAATAATGGAAACAATTCATTTAGAATATAATGTGAATCCAGAGGCTGAAGTAACAATTGAATGCAATCCGGAAGATATCACTTTGGAAAAGCTTTCTCATTTTAAAAATTTAGGAATTAACAGATTAAGTATTGGTATACAGACCTTCAACAATGATGTTTTACAATTCTTAAATAGATCTCATTCAAGTGAACAGGCAGATTTAGCGGTAAAACTTTCACAGGATCTAGGGTTTGACAATATTACTGTGGACCTGATGTATGCTCTGCCTGGTTCCAATTTAGATATACTTCAATCAGATTTAGACAAAACCACGTCTCTGGAAGTTCCACATATATCAGCCTATTGTTTTACCCTGGAAGAAAAAACTGTTTTTGGTAAGATGGCAAAGCAGAACAAATTACAAAAAAATGAAGATTCTATGGAACAATTTCATTATGAAAAGCTTCATAAACATCTCATTAATATTGGATATGAACAGTACGAAATCTCAAATTTTGCCCAAAACGAAAAATATTCCAGACACAACACTGCGTATTGGTTCGGAAGATCTTATTTGGGAATTGGTCCGGGAGCCCATTCTTTCAATGGAAGGTCAAGGCAATGGAATATCAGCAATAATGCTTTATATATTCAGAAAACTATGCAGAATGACATGGCATTCGAAATAGAAATCCTAACCAAAAATGATATTTTTAACGAAGGAATTTTAACCAGCCTCAGAACTAAATGGGGAATAGATGTTAAAAAGTTGTTCCAACAATCTAATATTGATTTGTTCAAGGAAAAACACAAAGAAATAGTGAATAAGAAGAATTCAGGCTTGTTATATCAAACAGAAAGCAATTTGTTTCTCACTGAAAAAGGAAAATTATTAGCTGATGCAATAATCGTAGATCTGATGATTTGAGATGAAAAAGTAACGCAAATTTTTCCCTCCAAAACCAACCAATTTACCATAATAAGGGAATCATTAGAATGGGATAAGTTCTTCCATTCGTCCTGCTTTATAATATAATTCACAATAGGCTTTAAAAACCTCAGTATTGACCTTGATACTTTTCAAAGTAGCTTCGATGGCTTTTGAGTCATAAAAATTGATTTTAAGTAAGCTCCCTTCTCCCGCGTTGTATTTCAAAACTTCGGCATTCCTTACTTTAATGTAATTTGCGGTAGCCAACTGTTGAGTGACTTTATTTTTTATACTATTATTTAATTTATTCTGTGATATCCGAATCTGATTGGTAGTTTCAACTTTAAGATATTGTTGCTCCCAATTGACCTGCTCAATCTTAAGTTTAGTCTCTTTAAATTTCGCCCTCTCTTTTCTGACAAATAAAGGCTGATTTAAAGTAATTATAATTTTATTATTGTCCGAAATGTAGTCTGAACTCGTAATATTATTCGGAATGGAAGTAAAGCTATTGGTTAAAAATTTGCCAGTAACATCAAAATTAGGTAACAAATAATCTCTTGCCAGTCTTTTATCAATCGTTAGAGAGCTTAACTTCAATTTCATTTTAGTAAGATCCGGATGAGCAGGCAAAGCATTTTCAATAAACTGTGCTGACAGCGCATGATCAATCTGCAAAAAGGTCGAATCTGGAACCGGCATTAATCCTGAAACCATTTCTCTGGGCATTTCCTTCTCATCCCAAATAAAATTTGAAGCTATTAATTGTAAATTAAGCATATCGGTATTGGCCTGTTGTAAGTCCGCTGTACGTTCATACATCAGCAAGGATGATTCAACTGAATCGATCAAACTTGCATCACCTACAGAAATAACAGCCTTAACCATGTTAAAGTTTTGAACCGCGTTGGCCAGGCTATTTTTAATTGCAAGGAATTTCTGGTAGGCAAAATACCAATCCCAGTACGCATACGAAGCATCATAAATAAGTTTGTTCAGGGCTTTTTGCTTTTCAGCCTCTCCCATTTTTGACATTAGCCTAGCTTGTTTTATGGCAGCCCTACGATAATCTATAATCATACCCTGACCAACAGGTAGTGTATAACCAATGTAACCTAAACCTCCATCAGGGGTATAATCTGTTGGATTTTGATATAATCCAGTATTATCCTCATATCCCGCTGAAAAGTCACCTATCCAGGCAGGAACTTTCAAGTAATTGTCAAAATAGCCATAATAAAGTTTTCCTGCATAAGTTTTACGGGTGTAATCACTATGGATCAACGGGTCAAAAGTACCCCGAGATCGTTTTATCTCAAGCTTGGCAATGTTATTGGAAATATTGGCTTGCTTGCTTATCGGATGAAATTCCTTAACTATTTTAATATAGGTTTTAAAACTCAAAGCAACCGGAATACTGTCACTTGCCCATGATCCTGTACAAATGAGAGCGAAAAGAAAGAGAGTAAAAAAGGTTTTGGATCTGAACATTGTTACTTCTCTTTAATAACTTTTTTATCAGCCTTTTTCCCATCATTAGCTGGGAAGCCATTCAGTTCTCTCCACAATTCGTACCAGATAGGAACATCGTTCAACATAACCCAACCCTTAACTCCTGAACCCATTGGCAAAACTGAAGGCCATGGTTTCTGTTCCACCTTGTCGGGCACAACTAAAATTCGGTACATACCGTCTGTGTCAACCTTATCAATCACTTTTATTTCTCCGCCAAAA
>JANYCH010000305.1 GCA_025360395.1 Cytophagales bacterium
CAATTTGAATATCCGTAATGAATTAAGTTATGAAAGCGCCTGATCAACATCTTTTATTATATCGTCAATATGTTCCAAACCAACAGAAATCCTGATTAAACCTGCTCCAATCCCTACTTTACCTCTCTCATCATCAGTCAATTTCGAATGTGTAGTGCTGGCCGGATGTGTCGCACTTGAACGGGTATCACCAAGGTTAGGTGTATGGGATATTAATCTTACTTTATTCAAAAAGCTTTTGCCTTTTTCAATTCCGCCCTTCGCATAAAAAGTCACAATTGCACCTCCATGTCTCATTTGCTTTTTGGCAATGTCGAATTGTGGATGAGATGGAAGAAATGGATATTTCACTTTTTCAACTTCAGGATGCTTTTCAAGCCAGGTAGCCAGCTTTAAAGCATTTTCGCAATGCCGTTCCATTCGTACAGCCAGTGTTTCAAGACTTTTAGATAAAATCCAGGCATTAAAGGGAGACATACTTGGCCCGGTGTGCCTTGCAAAGAATCTCATTTCCTTTATAAGTTCCTTACTTGCCACTATAACACCCCCAATTGCCCGGCCTTGCCCGTCCATAAATTTGGTTGCAGAATGGGTAACGATATGTGCCCCGTATTTCAAAGGGTTTTGAAGATATGGTGTTGCAAAGCAATTATCCACATTTAGCAATACTCCATGTTTATTGGCCAGTTTTCCAATCCATTCCAGGTCAATCAAGTCCAGGTTTGGATTAGAAGGAGTTTCAATAAAAATCATTTTGGTATTTGGCCTGATCATCTCTTCCCAGGTTTCAGGTTTGTCAATATCGGCATAGCTATGCTCTATTCCCCATCTCGGAAATAACTGTGTTATAATCTGATGAGTAGATCCAAAAATTGACCTACATGCTAAAACATGATCCCCTGATTTTAAAAAAGCTGCCATACTCGTAAACATGGCGCTCATTCCCGAAGCAACTGCAAATCCATCTTCAGCCCCCTCCATCAGGCAAACCTTTTCAATAAATTCAGATGTATTGGGGTTAGAATAACGGGAATATATATTTCCGGGAAGTTCATCAGCAAACATGGCCCTGGCCTGTTCTGCATCTTCAAATACAAAACTTGAGGTCATATATATAGGTGCAGAATGTTCTCTGTGTTGTGAACGTTCAATTTGCGACCTTACCGCCAGGGTTTCAAAATTTTCGTACTCTGCCATTTTTATATATTGGTACTCAAAGTTATATATTATTCCGCTAAGAACACATTTACAATCATATTTTAGAATAAGATTCTGCATATTCTATATACTGATAATGATAGTTTGGATTCTAAATCTGAAATTAAATAAAACTTAACATTTGATATAATAATAGAAATAGACGAAGTAATCTGAATTTGTTTAATATTATTTTGAAATAATTAAACAAAATATTTGTTTCCCCGTTAATTTGTTTAATATTTGTGAACCAAAATTAAACAATAGCAATTATGACTGCGATTGAATTTGACTTCTCCCTGAACCAGGCGTCAACAGCTCTGAGGCCATTTGCTTTAAGGCTCACCAAAGACCTTGATGATGCCAAGGATTTATTACAGGATACCATGATGAAAGCTTTCCTGAATAAGGATAAGTTTTCAGACGGCACTAATCTTAAAGCCTGGCTTTATACGATCATGAAAAATACCTTTATTACCAATTATCAGAAGATGGTAAAAAAGAAGACGTTTATTGATACAACAGATAATTTACATTACATAAATTCTTCCGGGGCAACTACTTACAATTTTGCATTAAACTCTTTCGCCAAAGAAGAAATATTTAATTCAATTGAAAAACTAGACGATTTGTTTAAAATACCTTTCAACATGTATTTCAGCGGATACAAGTACCATGAAATAGCTGAGCATTTGGATATCCCCATAGGTACTGTTAAAAATAGGATTCATATTGCAAGAAAGGAGCTTAAACAAAACCTGGCAGTTTACTCCACTTTGAGCGTAAATTAATTTTTGTATCTGTCATGAGTAAAAATGTGTTGATTGTCGGAAGTGGATTAGGTGGATTATCTACTGCACTCCGGCTATCATCAAAAGGCTATAAAGTACACATTATTGAAAAACACCATCAGGCAGGTGGAAGATTGAACCAGTTGAAAAAAGATGGTTTTACTTTTGATATTGGCCCTTCATTCTTCAGTATGAGCTACGAGTTTGAAGAACTTTTTAGGTATTGCAATATTCCCAATCCATTAAAATTTAATGAGTTAGATCCCATTTATACAGTAAATTTTGAAGGGAAAGATTCTACCTATATTATTTATAAAAACCTGGAGTTGCTGGCACAACAATTCAAAGACGTTGAACCGGACTTCCTTCCAAAAGTTAAAAAATACCTCAAACAAGCGAAGG
>JANYCH010000326.1 GCA_025360395.1 Cytophagales bacterium
TTTATCACATGAAAAGACCAATATTCTTCTTATTATTTACAATCTTTTGCCTTAAATCTGTAATTTCATTTTCTCAGCCACCAGAAAGCAAGAAGAAATTTGATAAGGCCTCTGAAAGCCCTAAAGCTGCTCCTTCAAATGTTTTTAAATCATCAAGAATATCTTCAACCAATGCCCGGACTTTAACACAGCAGGCCGAAATATTTAAATCCGAGAATCCCACTCTGGCAGTTGAAAAATTAGAAAAAGCCCTTAAACTTAGTATTGAAGAAAAAAACCAAACAGATGAAGCACATTGCTACAGAGTGTTAGCTATTGTGAATTTGCAAAATGGACTAAAAGAATCAGGACTTAGGTTCTCTCAAAAAGCTTATAAATTATTTCAAAAGTTAAATGATAAAAATGGCTTAAATGAAACAAGGCCTGTTTTGGCCCAGGCCTATTTTGTAAATAACCAGAATGAAAATGCTGAAAAGCTTTTCAAAGAGCATATTGAATTTTCAAAAGCTTCAAATATGCCAACGGAAGAAGTCATTGCCAGATATAAAATAGCTGATATCTATTTGAGCCAAAACAACCAAGAACTTGCCAAAAAACAATTTGAACAAATACTTTCTATTGAAAAAAAGCGGGGCAATACTGATGGTGAGGCCATCGCAAATAAAAGGATTGGAGAGATCTATCAGTCCCAAAAGCAGAACAAACGTGCACTTGATTATTATAAAGAAGCTCAGGATGCTGCCGGAAAAGGTAATAATGCCAAATCATATTCGGAAATAAATAACAGTATTAGTAGGGTAGTTCCCGAAGAGGAGGCCATTGATCTTCGTAAAAAATCTCTTGAAAAAAGTCAGGAAACAAAAGACGTGGACGTTGAAACAACAGAAAATCTTGAAATAGGCAATTCCTACCTTGACCAAAACAAATCCCAATCCGCAATCCCCTATTTGCAGCGCAGTCTGGAATTATCAGACCGCCCAGGAAAACTCAAGGAAAAAAGTGAAGCATTAAAATCTCTGTCGGAGGCTTATCAACAGCAAAAACAGTATGAAAAGGCGATGCTGACATTTCAAAAATACCTGACAATAAAAGATACGCTAATAGCCCAAAAAGAAAGGCAAATTCTCAAAATGTTAAGTTCTAATATTGCCTTGTCTGAACAACAGAAGCAAATAGAATTTCTGGAAAATGATGCTGAACTGAACAGACAAAAAATTTCTGCACTATCTCATGAACAAGATGCAAAAGAAGAAATATTAAGGCGCCAGCGTTTACTTATTTATTCACTCACATTCGGATTAATCCTCATAATAATTTTAAGTTACCTTATTTACAAAAACGCCCAAAAGAGAAGAGTTGCCAACCAATTGCTTGCCTTAAAATCATTAAGAAGTCAGATGAACCCACATTTCATATTTAATGCTTTGAATTCGGTGAATAGTTTTATTTCCAAAAATGATGAGAGGTCTGCCAATAAATATCTCGCAGATTTTTCGAAACTTATGCGCATGGTAATGGAAAATTCGCAGCACGATTTTGTTCCATTGTCCCACGAAATCAGCATATTACAACTTTATCTTACGCTTGAACACTTTCGGTTCCAGGAAAAATTTGATTATACATTCGCAGTTGACGAAGATATTGATGCTGATGCTTATGAAGTTCCACCTATGTTAATCCAGCCCTACATAGAAAATGCAGTGTGGCATGGCTTAAGATATAAAGAGCACAAAGGCAATCTGTCTGTAAAGTTTAAAAAGAATAATAACTCATCTGTTTCAGTGATCATTGAAGACGATGGAATTGGAAGAAAAAAATCTGCAGAACTAAAAACAGAAAACCAGAAGACAGGGACCTCAACTGGCATAAAAAACACTGTGAGCAGGATTGAATTAATTAATGAGCTATACAGAAAAAATATAAAAATAGATATATCAGATTTAAAATCTGATATAGATAATGTTGGAACACAAGTAGTTATTAGTTTACCTAAAAAGAACTAAGACTGAAAAATTTTTAGCATATTTAAAAATGAACTTAAAAGTCCTCATAGTAGACGATGAAGTTGCAAGCAGGGAAACGCTTAGCAATTATCTAAACAAGTACTGTGAAAATATTAAAATTGCAGGAATGGCAGATTCTGTAAAAACCGCTCTTATTCAAATTGAAATACATGAGCCGGACGTTGTGTTTCTTGACATAGAAATGCCTTTTGGAAATGCTTTTGATCTTTTAGAACAGGTCAAAGATATTCGTTTTGAAACCGTATTTGTTACAGCATTCAGCAATTATGCCTTACAGGCAATAAACGTAAGTGCAGCATATTATATCCTCAAACCAATTGATATAGATGAACTTATAATAGCTGTAGAGAAAATCAGGAAAGCAAAGCAGGAAAAAAACCATGCATTGCATACAAAAATCCTAATAGAGAACATTCATACAACCAATAAACAACTTCACAAGATTGTTTTACCTGTAATGGAGGGATTTGAGGTTGTACAAGTTAAAGATATAATTCACTGCCAGGCCAACGACAATTTTACGGACTTTTATTTCACAAATGGCAAACGCATGCTTATTTGTCGCACACTGAAATTCTACGAACAAACTTTAGAAGGCTTTGGATTTATGCGCATCCACAAATCGCACCTTATAAATTTGCAGTATGTTAAAAAATACAAAAAGGGTAAAGGAGGACAGGTTATAATGTCAGATGATGCGGAGTTGGAATTATCGGTAAATAAGAAAGAGCAGTTCCTTGAAGTTTTCAAAGAGAGCTAAACAAGATTCTTTTTCAGTTCAAGCAGAAACCCTTTTACTTTTTCGAGAGAATTAATTACCTCCATTTTGCTGTGTGGTTTGTTTGTTCCACTTTTCAAAACATCTTTGGCTCCAGACAAGGTATATCCCTTTTCTTTAACCAAATGGTAAATTAACCGTATTTGTTCTATATCTGCTTTGGTAAACTGTCTGTTTCCGTTGCTGTTCTTTTTAGGCTTTAAAGAATCGAACTCACTTTCCCAAAACCTGATGAGAGAGGGGGCAACGCTAAACATCTTAGAAACCTCACTAATACTATAATAAAGTTTTTCAATATGTTTAGGTTTATATGGCATTCTATTTTAGTGTGTTAGTTCTTCTATCTTGATCTTTTAAATAAACTACAAATTAAGCATTTTTGGCATAAAAATTGAATTCAATATTATCTAACACGAATTACTTTTATTGTACACGAAACAGATGAGATATTTAGTAGGGTTTTTGTTCAGTCTTTCAGGTTTTTTCGCTTTCTCCCAAAACATCAAACAAAACATATTTTCCTTTCCTATAAAACCTGGTAGAGTTAATTATCTCTCCGGCAACTTTGGTGAACTACGCTCAAACCATTTTCATGGTGGTTTAGATATTAAAACAGATTTCAAAACGGGGCTGCCTGTTTTCTGTGCCGCAGATGGGTATGTGAGCAAAATAGTGATGTCTAGTTTCGGATATGGAAATGTAATTTTCGTAACACACCCTGCTACAGGTTTCGTTACTGTTTACGGACACCTCGAAAGGTTTAATTACGCTTTGTCCAAATATGTTAAAGAGCAGCAATACAAAAAGAAAAGTTTTGATATCGAACTGATAACCAAGCCTTTCCAGTTTCCTGTAAAAAACGGGCAAATAATCGCTTATTCCGGAAATACTGGATCTTCAGGCGGACCGCATTTGCATTTTGAAATCAGGGATACTTCAAACAACTTGTACAATCCTCTTTATTTTGGTTTTAAAGAAGTTCAGGACGACATCCCTCCTATTATTACCAAACTAGCTGTGAAACCTTTGGGAATTGACAGCCGGATAAACGGGGAATTTGGAAGGTATGAAGTTAAAATTGGTGGTAAAAGAGGCCAATATACTATACCACAGCCCATCTACGTCAGAGGTTCCGCTGGAATTGAGATAGTAACAAATGATAAACAGAATGGCACTTCCAATCTCAATGGAGTTGCCTGTATGGAACTACACCTTGACGGAAAAGAAATATTCCATTATAACATGGATAAATTCCCGCACGAAGAAAATCCCAATGTAAACATTCACTTAGATTATGAAATTTTAAAAAGGAAAGGCACTTACTTTCAAAAATGCTACAAGGCGGATGGAAACAGGCTGCCTAATTATACGAATCACCTTAATGGGAAATTCTGGATTTACGATACACTAAAACACGTAGGCAAAATCATTATTTTCGATGCTTATCAGAACAAATCAACTCTTGATTTTGTAATTCAAGGCGGAATCCCTGATGTGCCATGTAAAATCGTAAATGTAAATAAACCAGTCTATTACGAACTGCAGGAGAATTACCTGAAAGTAATAGTAAATGATAGAAAATTACTGGATTCGGTTGGGATTTTCAAAGTTGATGGCCATTCAGCAGAAAATAAATGTCAGTACCAGAATTGTGGCAAAGCAATGTTTCTTTGGGATTTACGGAACGGACTGCCGGAATCTTTCAAGATAGGGAACAATATTGAGCAGTTTTATTTTGCCAACAAGCTCATTCCCGACCAGGTGAGCAGGCATACTAATTCAATTTTAGATATTCATTTCCCTAAACAGTCAATATTCGATACGCTTTATTTAAGGTTTAAACCAGAATTTTCGCTGGCAAAAGACAGCAGCCGGTTGAATTTTGAAGTACACGATCCTTATATGCCTTTGTCCTCTTATGTTTACCTTTCTTTAAATACCAAAGGTTTGTTGAGAAATACCGATAAATATGCTGCCTACAGCACAAGTTCTGGCTGCAAATACCTGGGAGGTGTAACTAAAGACGGAATTATGGATTTCAAAACTAAAAACCTCGGTAAATTTTCTATTATAAGGGATGATAAATCTCCTTTCATTAAACTTATCAAGAAAAACAGCAAAGTAGTTCAACTAGTTATAAGGGACAATCTTTCAGGAATAAAGACTTTTAACTGCTATATTAACAAACAATGGGTGCTATTTTATTATGAACATAAAAAGAACCTTATTTGGACTAATACTGATCTTTCAAACATTCCATTGAAAGGTGAGTTGTTAGTTCTAGTAGACGATTATTGCGGTAATGCTTCTGAATTCAGGACCATTTTGAAATAATCAGATCTTGATACTCGATATAAATACTTGATACTAAAACATGAAAACAGGCGACAAAGCACCCTCATTTAAAAGCAAAGATCAGGATGGAAAAGACATCAGCCTTGAAGACTTTAAAGGAAAAAAACTGGCTATATATTTTTATCCGAAAGATGATACTCCCGGATGCACAGAACAAGCGTGCAACTTGTCAGACAATTATAACGCACTACAAAAAGCTGGTTATGAATTGATTGGGATAAGCGTAGACGATGAAAAAAGCCACAGAAAATTTGCAGATAAATTCAATTTGCCTTTCAGGCTGGTTGCTGATGTTGATAAGAAGATCGTGGAAGACTATGGCGTTTGGGTAGAGAAAAACATGTACGGTAAAAAATATATGGGAACTGCCCGGAAAACCTTTATCATAGATGAGAAGGGATTGATTTCCAACATTATAGAGAAAGTAAATACCAAAGAACATACAGCCCAGATTTTAGGCTAATGAAAATTTACACTAAAACAGGCGACAACGGCTCAACCTCCCTAATTGGAGGTAAAAAAGTATCTAAAGGGCACCTTCGAATAGAAGCATATGGAAGCATCGATGAGCTTAATTCCTACATCGGCTTGCTTGCTGCCTATACGATAAATGAGAAACATGCCGCTTTCCTTACCAGACAACAACACAAATTATTCAATATAGGATCTATTCTTGCACTTGAAGAAGGTGTGGATATCAAAATATCCCTTCCGGAAATTCAGGAACAGGATGTGGTACTTATTGAAAATGAGATAGATACTTTGACTGAACTTCTTACGCCTTTAAAAAACTTTATTTTACCGGGCGGACACAGGGAAGTTGCCTTTTGCCATATTGCCAGGTGTGTATGCAGGCGTGCAGAACGAGAAGTTGTGAGACTGAATGAAAATATGCACATAAATGAGATTATCATCCATTATTTGAACAGGTTATCAGACTATCTTTTCGTTCTTGCCCGAATGATGACAAAAAACCTTGGCAGTCATGAAATTTTATGGGAAAAATAATTTTTAATTCCCAACAGATAAAGTACCCAACTTTTTCTCCAGCATGGTGATCTTTTCAGCATATTCCTTTACTGTTCTTTCAAGTTCCATATTTCGGAATTTCACCTTTAGTTCAAGGTCTTCATATGCCCTTTTAAGAGAATCCTCATTTTTCTTTCTTTCAGTAAAATCAACCATGGAGCCTACCATACGGTAAGGTTTACCATTTTTATGAATTGCATATCCCCTATCAAAAACATAGGCATACGAACCATCAGCCTTTAAAAACCGATATTCATCTTCCCACTTGCTATCACCATTGTCAATTATTTTATGGATACCCTCCAAAACCTTTTCTTTATCATCAGGATGTAAACGGTTATACCAGGATTCGACTCCCGCCTCTACAGTTTTATATCCAAAAAGTTCTTTAAAACCATCGTTCCACCAAAGGGAATTTGTTTCCAAGTCCCAATCCCAAACAGCATCCTGCGTTGCTTTTGCTATAAGAAGAAAACGTTCCTCCATTTTAGAAGTCTCAGCAACCTGAAGCTTAATCTTTTTGTCTAATTCAACATTTGACTTTAATAATTGTTCAAATTCTTCAAAACTGATGTTTTCCGCAAGAACGGTCAAAGGGTTATCACATTCTCTTACTTTTTGCTCAATTACACTAAGGAGAGAAACAAGATCGTCGGCAATGTTTTCCATTTTCACTAATCCATTTCTGGCAGTATCAACCTCGCCAGACTGGTATAAACTGACTAACTCCCGGGCTGAAGTGTGAATATCCGCATGTACCTTTTCTAACTCGTGCATTTCCGGAATATGGCCGTATGTTTCTAATGCATGACCATAAATCCATTTTCCTACAGCACATTCAAAATGAGAAAGTACTGAGGCCTGGTCAATTTCTAATCCAAAAAGTATAGACCTAAGCCGTGATTTAAACAAAAGATGCTTTGCCCTCGCCTGTTCAAAATCTAATTTTATATTTTCCATCAAATGAAAATTATTTTATCAAAGTTAATTCTGCACCTGTAGACATGTAAATAGTCATTTGTGCTTTACTGTGCACTTTATCGTATTGTAACCTGGTTATAAGAGCACTTATCTCCTGATTTGAATCCTCACTATTATCCAACCTGAATTTGAGATAAGGCCTGTGAACTACATCATCGTTGCGGACTACCCCCCATGATCCATTAAAAATTTTACCTTTAATACATTTATAATCACCATTATCACAGAAATAGTGTTTATCAGCGTTTACAAATACATTGGTGGCTGAATTACTTAAAAAAATACGATTTTCTACTCTCCACTCACCTTTGATGTGCTCGTTATCAATTTCTTCAAAACTTAAATCTTCGAAATCTTTATAATCCATTATAAAAGCACCCAAATCTTAATGTTAAGCTACGAAATATTCATGCCATATAAAAAAATAAATGTAATTAACAGTGTAACCAAAAAAGCTCCTAATAATTTCAGGAGCCTTTATTATTACACATTCATAGGAACTTCCATTACCAATATATCAGCATCAGGACTCTCCGCTTTAATGTTCACTTGTTTTACATCCCAAATACCAAAACCATCGCGGTTTCCTACCTTTTGCCCTTCTATGGTAAAATCACCTTTTAAAATAAAAGCATAAACGCCGTTGCCCTCCTTTTTAATTTTATAGTCCGTTGCAAAATCCTTGTCAAACTTCCCAAGATGAAACCATGCATCCTGATGGATCCATACTCCGGCATCGTTAGGTTCGGGAGAAAGGATTTGCTGAAGCTTATTGTGCCTGTCAGCCAGGTTTAGGGTTATCTGGTCATATCTTGGTGTGACGTTCTTCTTGTTCGGAAATACCCAGATCTGGAGAAATTTCGCAGGAATGTTAGCGTTTTTGTTGTATTCGCTATGCTGAATACCGGTACCAGCACTTAAAACCTGAATATCACCATGTTTGATCACTGCAACATTGTTCATGCTGTCTTTATGTTCAAGATCTCCTTCCAAAGGAATTGAGATTATCTCCATATTGTCATGTGGATGTTTCCCGAAACCTTTACCACCATCTACAGTATCATCGTTCAAAACACGGAGCACCCCAAAGTGCATCCTTTCAGGATTGTAATAGTTGGCAAAACTGAATGAATGATAGCTGTTTAACCATCCATGGTTTGCATGTCCCCTGGTTTCAGCTCTGTGAATTATTGTATTTTCCATGATTTTAGAATTTGAATTTGGTAAATGATTAAAACCTATAATGTCTAATTGTTTAAGTTCGTCAATGTCATTTTTAATAACATTGCCCAGCACTGCTGAGGCTGCAAATATGCCTGTTCCCAACAGGCCCTTCTGAAGAAACCCTTTCCTGTCCATTGATTACCTCCTTGTTTTGATAATACAAATGTCAGCTATTCGCTACCCAAAAGCATTGAACTAGATTAAGAAATTATAATAACTTGAAATTCTTACCTGGTAGCGTCTATTAGTCGGATTACAAATCCGTTTTATTGTTGGTTCCAGATGCCATTCGGAATATCTGGAACAGCATCATTCATAAAACTTTTCGAAATAAAAATAACACCCAATTCCAATTTGAACGAACTATATTGTATCACAATAAGTAAAATGGGACAAGAACATCATCACCACCACGCAGAAACGCTGACACATGTTAATACAGCATTTATAGTTGGCATTTCACTTAATTTTTTGTTTGTAATACTTGAAGTTATAGTAGGGTTATACATTCATTCACTTTCATTGCTTTCAGACGCAGGCCACAATCTTGCAGATGTTGGCGCTTTGGCTCTTTCCCTATTGGCTTTCAGGCTGTTAAAAGTAAAATCTAATGAAACCTATACATACGGTTACCGCAAGACTTCCATTCTTGTGGCCTTGTTTAATGCCATGGTTTTGTTAGTTTCAATTGGTGCCATAGCATATGAAGCAATACATCGTTTCTTAAACCCGGAACCTATAGTGGGCACAACTATTGCCTGGGTTGCCGGAATTGGCATTATCATAAATGCCGGAACTGCTTTGATGTTCCTTCGGAACAAAGAAAAGGACCTCAACCAAAAAAGTGCCTATTTGCATTTGATGAGTGATGCGGTTGTTTCTTTCGGACTTGTTATTGGCGGTATTGTGATGTTTTATACCAACTGGTTCTGGATTGACAGTGTTTTAAGTTTTGTAATTGCGGTGGTCATATTTTTCTCCACTTGGCAACTCCTCAAAGACAGTTTGCGATTGTCTCTTGACGGTGTTCCGGCAAATATAAAGGTTGAGGACATAAAGGTGGAAGCAAGAAAAATTACCGGAGTAAAGGACTTACACCATGTTCATATCTGGGCGATAAGTACGACAGAAAATGCCCTGACCGCACATTTGGTTTTAGAAAAGAATATGACATTAGAGCAAGAAATAGCCATAAAAAGCCAATTCCGGCATGAGCTTGAACACAAAAATATACACCACATAACGCTTGAAACAGAAAGAGAAAACAACATGTGTGGATTAGAAGTATGTGATATAAGCTAATTTAGCTTCAGAGAACATGATGCTTCTCCAGGTCTGGCAGAAAGTCCTGGAATACCAGGCAATTGAACCTCTTTCTGGCCCTTTCTAGTTAAAACGAGGACATTTAGGGAGTATGATTTTTAATTATTTTTTCACAAATACTGCATTCACTCACAACTAATACGCCCGCGTCATCTTAGCCCGTACTTTACTCAGAAACTCCGGGGAGATGCCGAGGTAAGAGGCAATATGGTGCTGTGCAACTCTTTGAGGTATAGTGGGATAATGAACCAGAAACTCCTCATATTTTTCCTGGGCCGATTTGGAAATTGTATCAATTAACCTGTTTTGTGTGGCAGCCAGGTTTCTTTGAACCATCAACCTGAAAACCCTTTCAAAATAAGGTAATTCATTCAAAAGCCTGTCTTTAGATTCCGGATTAAGGATCAGCAACTCGCAATCTTCCAGGGTTTCAATAAATAATTTGGAAGGCACCTGATTGTGAAAACTTGCAATGTCGCTTACCCACCAATCTTCAATAACAAATTGCAATATGACTTCAAATCCGTTTTGGTCAACATAAAAGGTTCTAATGCAACCTTTTAAAACATACGCTTCAAAGTTGCATATTTCACCTTCTTGTAAAAGAAAAGATTTTTTAGGTATTGTTTTGTACTGTAAAATAGAATCAAAAAAATCTAATTCTTTGGTTGAAAATGAATGGCAGCGACAAACATGATCATTGATCTTATCAAAATTTACCAGTGCCATTACCTTCATAATTTTTATTAAACCAATTGAATATCAGAAACCCGGATAATTATAACATCCTGATTAAAAGTTTCTTCTAGTTCCTTTTTATACTTTTTCCAGTATAGAGAATTGAAATTTTCAGACATCACTTCATGAATTATGATTTCATCCCTGACAGTTTTGGATTCATTTTCCTTCCACAACCCTACTGCCGGGGCTCTTTGATAAATGGTAATCCCACCAAACTTTTCAGTTAGTTCTTCCTTAATTGTGTCAAATGGTTTCCGGGGAAACATGGCTCCCTGGGAATCATAAAGTGGCAAAAAAATCTGGATAAGTTTCATTCTAAATCTTTCCTTTACTCAATATCTGGATTATCCTTTCCTTTTCATCAACCAGTTTCGACAGCAATTCTACTTCCCTTTTGAGCATTTGTGGATCGTCTTTAGATAGGGCATTATATTGAAAATCAACATCTTTAACAGTTAAAGAAGCCTCTTTTTCTTTACAAATACCAAGGGAACTTAAGAACTCACAAAAGTCCATGTCAATATTTCTCAGATAAGCATAAACCTGCTTCAGAGACAGATCAGGCTTTTCAAAATCTTTATAGATGCCTGCAGGAGTTTTTTTCAAAGAAAGTGCCAAAGTATTGTATACAGAAATGTTATTTAATTTGATCAATTCACTTATTTTATTTCCAATGTGGATATTATCAATATTTTTTAATTCCATTACGTATATAATAAATCTACTTTGTATATATTTGCCAGGACAAATCAAGTAATAATTTTCCAAATCAAAAAAGTAATTGTTCAAAATGCACAATTCAAACAAAAAAACGAATATCGGGAAGCTATATAACGAGCTGAATACCGAAAGAAAAAAAATATTAATGAATTCTTTCAAGCAGGAATTTGGTCTCAAAACTGACGCAAGGCTTTACAAACTACTGGGAAAACCTCATTTGCTGACAGCATTAGAAGCTGATTTTCTGTCTAAGGCATTGGATTGTAAATGGGATGACATCTTAGAGAAAAACAAAATGGACAATTCGATACTTATATAAACATTATTTGGACAATTTCTTAGGTTAAATGAAGACTAAAATTAAAACTTTGGAGCAGGAAGTAGCTGAGGCTAAACTTAAGTTAAAAGCAGAATTGGAAAACCTGGAGTCTACACGTAAACTGATACGTGAGCAAAATAAAAGATTAGATATTGAAAATGGAAAACAATAGGAATCACTAAGAAGCATATTTTGTGATAATAAAAGCAATGAGTAGATTAAGCTTTTATTCATATTTACCAGATGGAAATTACCATTGTCCAGGATTCTGCAAGGATTGCAGCAGAATACATAAACACTACTGAAAAACATATTTTTCTTACGGGGAAAGCCGGTACCGGAAAAACTACATTTTTACAAAGGATATCCAAAAGCTGCCATAAAAACACAGTTATCGCAGCCCCAACCGGAATAGCGGCAATAAATGCAGGAGGAGTTACGCTCCATTCGCTTTTTCATCTTCCTTTCGGTGTTTATATTCCTGACCGCAACTGGAATGCATCTTCTCAATTAAATTTCAAGGTCACCTCTCCTGTTTCGCTCATCAGAGATTTGCAAATGAACGAAACCAAGCGACGATTACTCAGGGAAATGGAATTGCTTATCATTGACGAAGTAAGTATGCTTCGGGCTGATTTGCTTGATGCCATTGATGATATTTTACGACATGTGAGAAGGAACCCCAGGACAGCATTTGGCGGTGTTCAGTTGCTTTTTATTGGCGATATGCTTCAGTTGCCACCTGTGGTAAGAGGAGAAGAAGGTGCGTTACTGAGTAAGTTTTATAAAAGCAATTACTTTTTCGATGCACACTCTTTGCAACACAATAAACCTGTTTATATAGAACTAGATAAAATTTACCGTCAATCTGACCCGAAATTCCTTCGCCTGCTCAATCATCTGAGAGATGATGAATTGGACAATGAAGATTTTGAAATTTTAAATGAAAGGGTATTTCCCGAATTCCAATCCAAAACCGGAGATGGATACATTCACCTGGTTACACATAATAACAAGGCAGACCAGATCAATCAACTGGCACTACAGCAGTTACCTGAAAAGATGATATCTTTTGTGGCAGAAGTAGAAGGCGAATATCCTGAAAATCTATACCCGATTGAAAGGATTATGGACCTTAAAAAAGGCGCCCAGGTGATGTTTATAAAAAATGATTCATCGGCAGACAGAAGGTATTTTAATGGTAAAATCGGGATTGTCAAAAGTTTGGATAAGGATGATATTGAAGTGCAGTTCAATGATGGAACGCCTTCAGTAAAAGTAGAAAAGTATGCCTGGGAGAATAAAAGATATACTTTGAATGAAATAACCAACCAGATTGAAGAAGAAATGATAGGGAAGTTCTCTCATTTCCCACTAAAACTTGCCTGGGCCATTACGATACATAAAAGCCAGGGTTTAACATTTGACAAGGCCATAGTGGATATTTCAGGAGCTTTCGCACCAGGCCAGGTATATGTCGCTCTTTCCCGGCTTCGTACTCTCGAAGGTTTGATCATGACCTATAATGTACAAAGAGGAAATGTGCTGAAAGATCAAACACTTCTTTCATTCACCAAACAAAAAACAAACCATACAGAACTTACAGACAATCTTAAAATTGATTCTCATACTTATTTCCAGCGTTTTATCTTAAATGCTTTTGATTTTTCGCACCTCCACAAACTGGCTTCAGAACATGCGTTAAGCTATGAAAAAGACATAATGAGGTCTGAAAAGCAGAAACATCAGAAATGGGGAAAGGAATGGCTGAAAAAAGTAGAAGCTGCCAAACTAATAGCAGATAAATTTCCTCCGCATATTCAGAACATCTTCATTGAAAATGGAGAAGACACTTTGGTAAAAGTGCTTGAAAGAGTTTCAGCAGCAAAAAAATATTTTGAGCCCTTGTTTCATGATTTGTCCCAAAGCATGAAAATCCAAACACATCTAATCCAGGAAAGCAAAAAGGTGAAAGGCTATCTGGATGAATTAAAGGAACTTGACAACTACCGTTTTAAACAATGGCAGCAAATTTCAAGAGCAGAAACGCTTCTTAAAGCTGCAAATATGGGAAGTGGTTTCGACAAAGGTGAGATTATAGATGTTGATTTACTGAATAAACGAATCTCAGAAGCGGCGGAAAAATATGTTCCTAAACCAAAAGAGAAAAAGGAGAAGCTTCCAAAG